>JBFXGQ010000079.1:0-11566 GCA_050177915.1 Pseudodonghicola sp.
AAGATGCGGTCATCTCGTCATCTCCTTATTTGTGTTCCTGACGCGAGTCTCTGCCCCGCGCCTCGCCGCAGGAATTGAACCGATCAGTTCAGTTTAGCAACAGGCGACGTGACGAAACAGTTGCGACATCCGGGCGCGTCACGCCTCGGGCACGCTCTCGACCATGCGCAGGAAGTTGGCGAGCGTCGGGGTCTGGTCGTCGCGGCGCCAGATGATACCGGTCTCAAGCTGCGGCGCCGCCCCCGCCAGGTCCAGATAGCGCACCCCCGACCGCGCCAGATGGCGCAACGAGGCCGGCACCAGCGCGATGCCCATGCCGGCCGAGACCAGGCTGATGATGGTCTGCATCTGGATCGCGTTCTGCACCACATGGGCGGTGCCGCCGCAGGCGGCGTAATAGCCGGTGACCAGATCGTAGAAGGACGGCGCCGCCTGGCGCGGGAACACCACCAGCGGCGACGAGATCACCGCCTCGGGCGGCAGCCGGCCGCCGACCGTCGGCAACCGTCCCTCGGCGACCCAGCTTTCGGGAACCGCGGCGATCAGCGGCTCTGAGACCAGCCGGCGATAGCCGAAGATCGCCGGCAGCGGCACCGCGCCGTCGGGAATGATGATGCCGACCTGCCCGTTGCCCTCGGTCAGCGCGGCGACCTGCATGTCGCTGGTGGCTTCGGTCAGCGCCAGCTCGACATCGGGATAGAGCTGGCGAAACCCATGCACCAGCCGCGGCAGGATGCTGTAGTCGGCGGTGCTGACGAAGGACAGCTCCAGCCGGCCGGAGCGCCCCTTGCGGATGCGCTCGGCCAGACCCGGCAGCGCCGCCACCCCGTCGAGCGCCGCGCGCACATGCGGCAGCCATTGCGCGCCGAAGGGGGTCAGCGCCACGCTGCGCCGGGTGCGTTCGAACAGCGGCGCCCCCAACTCCTCCTCCAGCGCCCGGATCGACTGGCTGAGCGGCGGCTGCGTCATGCCGAGCCGCGCGGCGGCACGGCCGAAATGCAGCGTATCGGCGACGGCGACGAAATGCCTGAGCTGACGAACATCCATCCATTCATATCCTGAGCGACCCAATGGGGTCACAATAATATATTTCACTCTCGGTTGCGAGATGGCTAGATTGCGCCGGATACTCATTGAGGGAGGGTTCGATGCCCAGATATCGTTCGAGAACCAGTACCCACGGCCGCAACATGGCGGGCGCCCGGGGTCTGTGGCGTGCAACCGGCATGAAGGACGGCGATTTCGGCAAGCCGATCATCGCCATCGTCAACAGCTTCACCCAGTTCGTGCCCGGCCACGTGCACCTGAAGGACCTGGGCCAGATGGTCGCGCGCGAGGTCGAGAAGGCCGGCGGCGTCGCCAAGGAATTCAACACCATCGCGGTCGACGACGGCATCGCCATGGGCCACGACGGCATGCTCTATTCGCTGCCCTCGCGCGAGATCATCGCCGACAGCGTCGAATACATGGTCAACGCCCATTGCGCCGACGCCATGGTCTGCATCTCGAACTGCGACAAGATCACCCCGGGCATGCTGATGGCGGCGATGCGGCTGAACATCCCCTGCGTCTTCGTCTCCGGCGGGCCGATGGAGGCCGGCAAGGTGGTCTGGGAAGGCAAGGAAACCGCGCTCGACCTGGTCGATGCGATGGTCGCCGCCGCCGATGACAACTATTCCGACGAACAGGTCTCGGCGATCGAACAGGCCGCCTGCCCCACCTGCGGGTCGTGCTCGGGCATGTTCACCGCCAATTCGATGAACTGCCTGACCGAGGCGCTGGGTCTGTCGCTGCCGGGCAACGGCTCGACGCTTGCCACCCACGCCGACCGCCAGCGCCTGTTCATCGAGGCCGGCCATCTGATCGTCGATCTGGCGCGGCGCTATTACGAGCAGGACGACGCATCGGTTCTGCCGCGCTCGATCGCCACCATCCCGGCCTTCGAGAACGCGATGACGCTGGACATCGCCATGGGCGGCTCGACCAACACCGTGCTGCACCTGCTGGCCGCCGCCAACGAGGGCGGTGTCGATTTCGACATGTCCGACATCGACCGGCTGTCGCGCAACGTGCCGGTGCTGTGCAAGGTGGCGCCGGCCAAGAACGACGTCCATATGGAGGACGTCCACCGCGCCGGCGGCATCATGGCGATCCTGGGCGAGCTCGACCGCGCCGGGCTGCTGGACACCTCGGTGGGCTCGGTCCATGCCGAAAGCCTCGCCCATGCGCTCGACCGCTGGGATGTGGCGCGCACCAATTCGGAAACCGTGCACGACTTCTTCCGTGCCGCCCCCGGCGGGGTGCGGACCGAAGTCGCGTTTTCGCAGTCGCGCCGCTACGACACGCTGGACCTCGACCGCCAGACCGGCGTGATCCGCGATGCCGAACACGCCTTCTCCAAGGACGGCGGCCTGGCGGTGCTCTACGGCAACCTCGCCGAGGACGGCTGCATCGTGAAGACCGCGGGCGTCGACGAATCGATCCTGGTGTTCTCGGGCCCGGCGCGCATCTTCGAATCGCAGGACAGCGCGGTGAACGCGATCCTGACCGGCAAGGTGCACAAGGGCGACGTGGTGCTGATCCGCTACGAGGGTCCGCGCGGCGGCCCCGGCATGCAGGAAATGCTCTACCCGACCTCCTATCTGAAGTCGAAGGGGCTGGGCAAAGACTGCGCGCTGGTCACCGACGGGCGGTTCTCCGGCGGCTCCTCGGGGCTGTCGATCGGCCATGTCTCGCCCGAGGCGGCCGAGGGCGGCACCATCGGCCTGGTGGAAGAGGGCGACCTGATCGAGATCGACATCCCCGCCCGCAAGATCCATCTGGCGGTGGACGACGCGGTGCTGGCCGAGCGCCGCGCCAAGCGTGACGAGAAGGGCTGGCAGCCGGACGAGCAGCGCAAGCGCAAGGTGTCGAGCGCGCTGCAGGCCTATGCGGCGCTGACCACCTCGGCCGCACGCGGCGCGGTGCGCGACGTGCGCCAGGTGCAGACGCCCAAGACCCGGGGCTGACCGCGCCCCCTCACGGGGTCTGAAACGCGCCCGCGGCCCCTCGTCCCCGAGGGCCGCGGGCGCATCCGTTTCAGGGGCGCCCTCAGCTCTCGGCGCAGAGCGGTTGCGCCCTGGCCTCCAGCGCGGCGCAGGCCGCCGCCGGGGACAGCAGCAGGATCAGGCCGCGTTTGCCGCCGTTGATCCCCACCTCCTCGAACCCCATGGCGTCCACCTCGAACACCACCGGTACCCGGCGGCGCTGACCGAAGGGGCTGATACCGCCGGTGTGATAGCCGGTCAGACGCTCGGCCTTGTCGGCGGGCATCATCGCCGCCGCCTTGCCGCCAAAGGCCTTCGCCACCCGTTTCATCGACAGCGTGCGGTCGCCGGGCAGCACCGCGCAGGCCGGGCGGCCGTCGACCTCGACCATCAGGGTCTTGAGCAGCCGGTCCGCCGGCAGGCCGATGGCCTCGGCCGCCTGCAGCGCCACCCGCTCCTGCCCCGGGTCATAGGTGTATTCGACGGCGCGGAACGGAACCTGCGTGCGGTTCAGGAACTGCGTGGCCGGGGTCGCGGTGCTCATCGTCGGTCTCCTCCGCCGGGCGCGCGGCCCCCGGGCACGGCGGATGTTGCAGGGATCGGGCGTCCGTCGCGCAGTCCGGGCCGGGCACGGCAGGCGGGACAGGGGTACAGGGCGGTGCCGCCAAGATCAATCCGCCGGCGAAAACGGCGGGATCGCAGGCCATACGGCGTGTTCTCCGGCCCGCGGATATATGAAATATTGACTTACGATTTCACAACGTTCAGCATGATTGAGAATATTTCACGATTCCTGTCCCGCGTCCGCTCCCGCTCACGCCCGACGGGCAACGGCAGGAGATCCTCATGATTGCCAATGAAACCCCGGTGCTGGCCAATTCCCTCTGGACGGCGACGGCGCAGCCGCAGCCCGATTGCCCGCCGCTCGACGGCCCGGCCGAGACCGAGGTGGCGATCGTCGGCGCCGGGGTGACCGGGCTTTCGGCGGCGCTGCATCTGGCCGAACGCGGCATCGACGCGCTGGTGCTCGAGGCCGCGACGCCGGGCTGGGGCGCCTCGGGGCGCAACGGCGGCCAGCTCAATCCCGGACTGAAATACGACCCCGATGCGGTGATCGCCCGCTTCGGCGCCGATATGGGCGGGCGCATGCTGCGGCTGTCGGGCGGCGCGCCGGATCTGGCGATGGCGCTGATCGCGCGGCACGGCATCGGCTGCGACGCGGTGCAGTCGGGCTGGATCCAGCCGGCGCATGACGCCGCCTCGCTGCGGGCGCTGGAGGCGCGCGCGGCGCAATGGGCGCGCCACGGCGTCGCGCTGCAGCTGCTGGACCGCGAGACGGTGGCGCAGCTGATCGGCACCGAGGTCTATATCGGCGGGCTGCTGGACCCGCGCGGCGCCAATGTGCAGCCGCTGAACTACACCTTCGGCCTGGTGCGGGCGGCGCAGGCGGCGGGCGTGCGCATCCATGGGCAGACGCGGGCAACCGCTTTGAAAACGCAGGGAGATTTTCAGATCGTCGAGACCGGGTCCGGGCCGGTGCGGGCGCGGCGCGTGCTGATCTGCACCAATGCCGAGACCGACGGGCTGCGGCCGCCGCTGGCGCGCACGCTGGTGCCGGTGCGATCGGTCCAGGTGGCCACCGCCCCCCTGCCGGCGCCGCTCTGCCGCAGCATCCTGCCGGGGTTGCAGGCGGTGTCGGACAGCCGCCGGGTGATGGTCTATTACAAGATGGACGGCGCCGGGCGGCTGCTGATTGGCGGGCGCGGCGATTACAGCAATGCCACCACCGCCAAGCTGCAGGAGAACCTGCGCCGGATCGGCCGACAGATGTTCCCGCAGCTGGGCGATCATCCCTGGGACTTCGCCTGGGGCGGCCATGTGGCGATGACCGCCGACCACCTGCCGCATCTGTCGCGGCTGGGCGACGGGGCGATGTCGGCCACCGGCTTCAACGGACGCGGGCTGGCGCTGGGAACCGCGATGGGCCGGGTGCTGGCCGACTGGGCCGCCGGCACGCCCGAGGCAGAGCTGGATTTCCCGGTGACGCCGATGCGCCCGATTCCCTTCCATGCGCTGCGCAAACCGGCGGTGCGCGCCGCCGTGGTCCTGTTCCGCCTGCGCGATGCGCTGGGGATCTGAGCGAAATTCATGAAAATCCCCATACATATCATAAAAAAATGAAAATTGATATTGTGTTTTCACTTTTGACCCATCAACCTCAGATCATTCACGAAATCGCACGACAGGAGACCCGATGCAGCCCAGACAGGCCCTGACCAATGGCACCGGCTTCCGCGTGGCGATGTCGCTGCCCGGCGTGCTGGTCACCTTCGGACTGGTGCTGTTCGCGCTGGCGCTGGTGGCGGCGCTGGCGTTCCGGATCAACGACGGCGCCTTTCTGAACGGGCCGCTGTCGCTGGCCAATTTCATCACCGTGCTGACCGACAGCCTCTATGCCCGGGTGATGCTGCGGTCGCTGTGGATCTCGGGGCTGGTGACGCTGGCGACGGTGGCCACCGCCTATCCGGTGGCCTGGTATCTGGCCTTCCACGCCGGCAAGCGGCGCGGGCTGATCCTGTTTCTGGTCACCCTGCCGTTCTGGACCAGCTACCTGCTGCGCGTCTTCGCCTGGAAGGTGGTGCTGGCCTATAACGGGGTGCTGAACTCCGCCATGATCAGCCTGGGGATCTGGGACCAGCCGTCGACCGCCTTTCTGAACAACCCGACCGCCGTGGTGATCACCCTGGCGCATGCCTATGCGCCCTTCGCCATCCTGCCGATCTTCGTGGCGCTGCAGACGATCCCGAAATCGCTGCTCGAGGCCTCCTCGGACCTCGGCGCCAGCCGGGCGCAGATCTTTGCCCGCATCATCCTGCCGCTGTCGATGCCCGGGGTGCTGGGCGGCGCGCTGGTGGTCTTCGTGCCGACCATCGGCGACTATGTCACCCCCGCCATGCTGGGCGGCCCGTCCAGCACGATGATCGGCAACCTGATCCAGGCCCAGTTCGGCAAGGCCAACGACTGGCCGTTCGGCGCGGCGCTGGCGGTGGCCACCATGCTGGTGATCCTGATCGCCGTCGCCATCGTCCGCACCGCCGACCGCCGCTGGGGGAGCCGCACATGAAATCCTCGCGCCTCCTGCCCGCCTATGTGGGCGCCTATATCGTCTTTCTCTATCTGCCGGTGGTGCTGATCCCGTTGTTCTCGTTCAACGACGCGATCCAGGCGGCGTTTCCGCTGAAGGGCGTCACGCTGGCCTGGTATCGCACCCTGCTGGAGACCCCGGCGATCGCCCAGGCGCTGAGCAACAGCCTGATCATCGCCGCCGCCTCGGCCGCGATCACCACGCTCTGCGCCACCACGATCTCCTACCTCGACGTCTTTCCGCGCCCGCGGCTGTCGCGACTGGTCTCGGGGCTGGCGCGGCTGCCGATCCTGATCCCCGGCGTGATCGTCGGCATCGCGCTGCTGATCCTGGTCAACCTCGCCGGCCTCGGCCCGTCGCGCCCGGCGATCGTCATGGGCCATGTGCTGGTCTGCCTGCCCGCGGCGGTCACCGTGATCCGCGCCCGCTTCGCCGCCATTCCGCAGAGCCTGGCCGAGGCCGCCGCCGATCTGGGCGCCTCGGACTGGACGGTGTTCCGCCGCGCCATCCTGCCGCTGGCGGCCTCGGCCATCGGCTCGGCCTTCACGCTGGCCTTCCTGACCTCGTTCGACGAGTTCATCGTGGCCTATTTCCTGGCCGGCACCGAGCCCACCCTGCCGCTCTATATCTGGAGCCAGCTGCGGTTTCCGAAATCGCTGCCGGTGGTCATGGCGCTCGGCACGCTGATCCTGCTGGCCTCGGTCGTGCTGGCGACCCTGGCCGAGGTGCTGCGCCGCCGCAGCCGGATCTGATCGACATAACCACAAGAAACCAAACCACAATCAACAACACGGAGGTCCACATATGAAACCGAAATCCCTGCTCCCCGCATCGCTGACCGCGCTGGCGGTGCTGGCCGCCCCGGCGCTGGCTGACGGCAAGCTGACCTATTTCACCTGGTCGGGCTACGAGCTGCCGGTGTTCCACGAGGGCTATACCGCCAGCCATGCCGACGCGCTGGAGGTCTCGGTCTTCGGCGATGACGACGACGCCTTCACCAAGGTCAAGGCGGGCTTCCACCCCGACCTGGCGCATCCCTGCTACGACAAGATCGCGCGCTGGAACGCCGAGGGGCTGCTGCAGCCGATCGACACCGCGCGGATCGCCAACTGGGAGCACATCTTCCCCGCCTTCCGCGACCTGCCCGACATCCAGGCCGGCGACGGCAAGGTCTGGATGGTGCCGTGGGACTGGGGCAATACCTCGGTGCTCTATCGTACCGACATGGTGGCGCCCGATGCCGAGATGAGCTGGAACATGCTGTGGGACCCGCAATACGCCGGCCGTCTGGCCACCATCGACGCGGTGCACGACACCCCGCTGGTGGCGGCGGTGCTGGCCGGCGTGAACCCCTTCGACATGTCCGAGGCCGACATGGAGAAGGTCGCCGACAAGCTGCGCGAACAGCGCCCCCTGCTGACCACCTATACCACCGACATGACCTCGATCGAACAGTCGCTGGCCTCGGGCGAGCTGGCCGCGGCGATGACCTGGAACGCCTCGGCGGTGGCGCTGAAGGCGCAGGGCGTGCCGGTCGAGTTCATGGACCCCAAGGAAGGCATGCTGACCTGGACCTGCGGCTTCGTGATGCTGAAGGACGCGCAGAACGTCGATCTGGCCTATGACTTCATCAACGCCCGGCTCGACGCCGGGTCGGGCATGCATCTGATCGAGGATTACGGCTATGGCGCCTCGACCGACAGCGCCTTTGCCGAAGTCGCGCCCGAGAAGCTTGACGAGTTGAAACTGCCCGCCGATCCGCAGAAGATGCTGGCCACCACGATCTTCACCGGGCCGATGAAGCAGAACGACCAACTGGCGAAGATGTTCGAACGCATCAAGGCCGGTGGCTGAGACCGCGGGGCGACCGGGCAACCGGCGCCCCCTTCCCTCCCGCGACGACAGGAACGCCATGACCAGTGACACCCCTCCCGCAGCCGAGACGGCGCGCAAGCCTGCGGACAGCAATCAGGCCGATATTCTGGTGGGCCGCCGCCTGCGCGCGCTGCGGCTCGAAGCGGGGCTGTCGCTGGCCGAACTGGCCGGACAGGCCGGCATCTCGGTCGGCGCGCTCAGCCAGATCGAACGCGGCGTCTCCTCGCTGCGGGTGCGCACGATCTGGCCGCTGGCGGCGGCGCTGGGGATCGAACCCTCGCTGCTGCTGGACGAGGGGTCCGAAGGCAATGACATCTACTGCGTGCGCGCCCACCGCCGCCGCGACCTGCCGGTACGCTCGGAAGGCATCCGCAAGCAGTTGCTGTCGCCGCCGGGGTCCACGCTGACCGGCATGACCGTCGAGATCGAGCCGGGCGGCGGCACCGCCGAGGCCTATGCCCACCAGGGCCACGAGTTCGGCTATGTGCTGACCGGCGCCTGCGAGCTGGTGATCGACGGCACCTCGTATTTCCTGCGTCAGGGCGACAGTTTCGCCTTCCGCTCGACGCTGCTGCACGCCTTTCGCAACGATGGCGAGGAGCGCTGCGTCATCATCTGGGTGAATACCACCAAACCATCGGAGATCCGGGATGACGACTGATCCCCTGCTCAGCCTGCGCGGCGTGTCGAAGGAGTTCGGCGGCGGCGTCTTCGGGCTGAGGGACATCGACCTCGACATCGCCTCGGGCGAATTCGTCAGCCTGCTGGGCCCCTCGGGCTGCGGCAAGACCACCACGCTACGGGTGATCGCCGGGTTCGAACAACCGACCGCCGGCCAGGTGCTGCTGAACGGGCGCGAGATCGGGCATCTGCCCGCCAACCGCCGCCCGGTGAACACGGTGTTTCAGGACTATGCGGTGTTTCCGCATATGAACGTGGCCGAAAACGTCGGCTTCGGCCTGTCGGTGCGCGGCACCGCCCGGGCCGAGATCGCCCGCAAGGTGGCCGAGGCGCTGGAGATGGTCGGGCTGGGCGACAAGGCACAGCGGCCGGTCGCGGCGCTTTCGGGCGGGCAGCGGCAGCGGGTGGCGCTGGCCCGCGCCATCGTCTGCGAGCCGCAGATGCTGCTGCTGGACGAACCGCTCTCGGCGCTCGATGCGGCGCTGCGCGAACAGATGCAGGTCGAGCTGAAGAACCTGCAGCACCGGCTGGGCACCACCTTTGTCCTGGTCACCCACGACCAGACCGAGGCGCTGTCGATCTCGGACCGCATCGTGGTGATGAACGGCGGCCGGATCGAGCAGATCGCCACCCCGGCCGAGCTTTACGACCGCCCCGCCACCCGCTTCGTCGCGGGCTTCATCGGCACCATGAACCTGCTTGCGGGCCACGCCACCGGCGACGGACGGGTCGAAAGCGCCGGGCTGGCGCTGCCGGTCGAGGGCGCCGGCGCCTTCGCCGCGGGCACCGCCGTCACCCTGGGGCTGCGCCCCGAGGATCTGACCCTGGCGCCGGTCGGCACCGGCGCGCCGATCACCGTGCAGACCACGGTCTTTCACGGCCGAAGCCTGCGGGTGATCGGCCGGCTGGCCGACGGCGCCGTGGTGGTGCTCGACGTGCCGCGCGCGGCCTCGGACGGGCTGCCCGCCGACGGCGCCGCCGCCGCCCTCGCCCTGCGCCCCGGCGCGGGCGCCATCCTGCTTCCGGCCTGACCGGCCACCGCGATTTCTGGAGACGACAATGACCAACGCCCTGAACTTCTACATCGACGGCGCCTGGGTGGCGCCGGCCGCCCCGGCCGAGCTTGAGGTGATCAACCCGGCGACCGAGGCCCCCTATGCCAAGATCGCGCTCGGCGCCGAGGCCGATGTGAACCGCGCCGTCGCCGCCGCCCGCGCCGCCTTCGACGGCTGGGCCGCCACCCCGGTGGCCGACCGGATCGCCGCCGCCAAGCGGCTGCTCGCGGTCTACGGCGCCCGTTACGAGGAGATGGCGCAGGCGATCAGCGCCGAGATGGGCGCGCCGATCACCTGGGCGCGCGAGGCGCAGGCCTATGCCGGCAAGGGCCATCTGGAGGCCGCCATCGCCGCCGCCGAAAGCTTCGACTGGGAAACCCAGCGCGGCAGCACCCGGATCCTGCGCGAGCCGGTCGGCGTCTGCGCCCTGATCACGCCGTGGAACTGGCCGATGAACCAGATCATGTGCAAGGTGGCCCCGGCGGTGCTGGCGGGCTGCACCGTGGTGCTGAAACCCTCGGAAATCGCGCCGATGTCGGGTGTGCTCTTCGCCGAGTTCATGGATGAGGCGGGCTTTCCCAGGGGCGTCTTCAACCTGGTCAACGGCACCGGCCCGGATGTGGGCCAGGTGATGTCGGGCCATCCCGATGTCGATATGGTCAGCTTCACCGGCTCGACCCGCGCCGGCATCATCGTGGCGCGCACCGCCGCCGAGACGGTGAAGCGCGTGGCGCAGGAGCTGGGCGGCAAATCGGCCAACATCGTCCTGCCCGACGCCGATTTCGCGAAGGCGGTGACCGAGGGCACGCTGGCGGTGATGAGCAACACCGGCCAGTCCTGCGACGCGCCGACCCGAATGCTGGTGCCCGCCGCGCGGATGGCCGAGGCGATGGAGATCGCCCGCGCCGCCGCCGAAACCGTGGTGGTAGGCGATCCCACCGACGAGGCCACCACCATGGGGCCGCTGGTCTCGGCGCTGCAGTTCGACAAGGTGCAGCGGCTGATCGAGGCGGGCATCGCCGAGGGCGCCACGCTGGCGACCGGCGGTGCGGGCAAGCCCGAGGGGCGCAACACCGGCTATTTCGTCAAGCCCACGGTGTTCGGCGATGTCACCAACGACATGACCATCGCGCGCGAGGAGATCTTCGGCCCGGTGCTGTCGATCCTGGCCTACGAGAGCGTCGAGCAGGCGGTCGCGATCGCCAACGATACGGTCTACGGGCTGGCGGCCTATGTGCAGTCGGGCAGTCTCGACAACGCCCGCGCGGTGGCGCGCCAGCTGCGCGCCGGCTCGGTCTATGTGAACGGGCCCGACTGGGATCTCTTCGCGCCCTTCGGCGGCTACAAGCAGTCCGGCAACGGCCGCGAATATGCCGACTGGGGGCTGCACGACTTCACCGAGATCAAGGGCGTCGTCGGCTGGGACTGATCCCGGCCCGCGCCATCCGCGACCAGACCGCCGCCCGACGCGCCCCGCCGTCGGGCGGCGGGCCCGGCGACAGATCCGTCAGCCGATCCGCAGCGGCATCCGCTTGCGGCCCCAGTCCCCCGGCGCGCCCTCGATCACCCCCGGGAAGGCGGTGCCGCAGCTGCGGCAATGGCCGTCCCCGGTCAGGTTCCAGTCGGACAGCTGATACCAGTCCCGCCCGATCACCTGCGCGCCGCAGCCCGAGCAATAGCTCGACTGCCCGTCCTTGTGATGGGTGTTGCCGACATAGACGTGGTTGACCCCGGCGGCCCTGGCGATCTCCCGCGCCCTGAGCAGCGTCGCCTGCGGCGTCGCC
>JBFXGQ010000080.1:0-11377 GCA_050177915.1 Pseudodonghicola sp.
AGCGTCAGCAGCATGATACCCAGCGGATCGAGGAACATCCCCATCACCAGATAGAGCAGCACGATGACCAGCAGGATGCTCCAGTCCGACATCATGTAATGCTCGGTCAGCGCCACCACCTCGCGGGTCAGCCCGGTGAGCGAGACGAAGGCCACGAACATCTTGGCGCCGGCCGAGATGAAGAAGATCGCGGCGGTCTGCAGCGCGGTGTCCTTCATCGCGGTGACGAAATCCTCCCAGCGCAGCGTGCGCCAGAGCACGCCGTAGAGGATGGCGAAGCCCAGGCTGACCGCGGCGGCCTCGGTGGCGGTGAAGATGCCGCCGTAGATGCCGCCGACGATGACGACGAACAGCGCCCCGGCAGGCCAGGCGCGGCCCAGCGCCAGCCAGCGGTCGCGCAGCGGGATCTGCTGGTCCGGCACCGGCGCATCCTCGGGGCGCAGCCGGGTCCAGATGAAGATCACCCCGATCATCCCCAGCAACGACAGCAGCCCCGGCAGCACCCCGGCCAGGAACAGCTTGTTGACCGATTGCTCGGTGAACAGCCCGTAGAGGATGAACAGCACCGACGGCGGGATCAGCGAGCCCAGCGTACCGCCCATCGCCACCGTCGAGCCGGCCAGCCGCATCGAGTAGTTGTAGCGCCGCATCTCGGGGATGCAGATCCGCCCCATCGCCGCCGCGCAGGCGATCGAGGAGCCGGTGATCGCCGAGAAACCGCCGCAGCCCATGACCGAGGCCATCGCCAGCCCGCCGGGCAGCTTCGACAGCCAGACCCGCACCGCATAGTAGATCTCGGTGGTGATGCGGGCGTGAAACGCCACATGCCCCAGCGCGATGAACAGCGGCACCATGCTCAGCTCGTAGGAATGCAGGAACTGGAACACGTTGGAGGAGATCAGCGACATCGTCGGGCGCAGCGCGCGCTCGGCCTGAAAGGTGTCGCCGAACTTGTAGCCGTAGAACAGGAAGGTGCAGACGATGGCCAGCCCGGCCAGGGCGAAGCCCACCGGCACCCGCAGCGCGATAAGCAGCAGGGCGGCGGCGAAGCCGATCATGCCGATCGTGGTCGGATCCATTGCGACTATCCTTTGTCTGTGGGGGCATCAGCCGCCGCGTCGCCCCGGATCGCGGCGCGCAGATCGCCGACGACCAGCGCCGCCAGGCGCAGTGTGAAGATGAGATAGCCCAGCCAGAAGGTCAGCCGGACCGGCCATTCGGGGATCTCGAACTCGCCATAGGCATAGGCGCCGCCGACCCAGGCCGCGCGGAACGCCAGCCAGCCGCCCCAGACGATCGGCATCAGCACCAGCAGCCCGACGACCGAGCCCAGCAGATCGACCGCCGGCAGCCACCGCTTCGGCATCATCGCCACGAAGACATCGACCGCGATATGGGTCCGCCCGGCCGAGACATAGGCCAGCGGCAGGATCACCGCGCCGATCATCAGATCGCGCACGATGATCTCCATGTCCGGCAGCGACCAGTTGAAGGCGGCGCGGGTGATCACCCCGACAAGGATCAGCGCGCAGATCGTCAGGATGCACAGCACCGAGACGACAAGCGCCAGCCCCTCAAGGGCGTGCAGCACCCGGGGACCGGGCGCTGCGGTATTGGTGTTGCTGCCGGCCATTCAGCCCTCCCACGGGTAGCCGTCGGCGCTGAGCTTGGCGTGCCATTTCTTCAGCAGCGCGTCATAGCGATTGGCCAGCCCCTCGCCGTCGATGCCCCGCTTGGCCACCGTCGCCTTCCACTCCTCGACATATTTCTGACCGGCATCGAGCAGCTTGCGGCGCTCCTCCGGCGCGAAATCGTGCAGCGTCAGCTTGCCCTCGGCCCTCAGCGCGTCGAGCGTGGCCTTCTTCTCGACCACGATCTTTTCCGAGATCACATCGACGTATTCCGCGCCGAGCTGGTCGATGATCGCCTGCTGTTCGGGCGTCAGGCCGGCCCAGACGTCCTTGTTGATGACGATGGCCAGCCCCATCAGCGCGCCCCAGTCCAGCAGCGTCAGATCGGTCGACACCTCGGGGATCTTGAAGGCCGGAATCGCGTAGGTGTAGAAGATGGCGCAATCGACCAGCCCGGTGTCCAGCCCGGCATAGGTGTCATAGGCGGTCATCGACACCATATTGGCGCCCAGGTCCTGCGCGACCTTGGAATAGTTGCTGATCCCCTTGATCTTCAGCCCGGCGAAATCGGCGACCGAGTTGACCACCTTGTTGTTGCAGACCAGCTGCAGCGGCCCGGTGCTCATGTTGCTGACGAACCGGACGTTCAGGTCGTCCCATTCCTTCTGCAGCACCGGATCGGTGGTGCTCAGCTGGTAAAACGCCCGGCTGGCGGCCCAGGGATCGTTGTATTCCGACGGCAGGTCGGCCAGCAGCGTCGCCGGGTTCGAGGCCGGGTTGTAGACCGCGACGATCAGGCCCATGTCGGCCACGCCGTCGCCGACGCCCTTGATCGCCGCCGGCCCCTTGAGCAGCGCGCCGCCCCAGTGGATGTCCATCTTGAGCGCGCCCCCGGTGCGCTTTTCCAGCTCCTTCGGCGAACCAGTTGGTCGCCTCGGCCCGGGTGCCGCGGTTGGCGCTGTTGTCGGTGAACGACAGCGTCATCTCGGCCCGCGCCGGCCCCGCCAGCGCCAGTGCCATCACTGCGGCGCCGGCCAGCGCCAGCGCTTTCTTCGGCATCATCATGTCTCTCCTCCCTTACATGAATGCATGTCTCGTCGCCGCACCGGGCCGGCCATCCGGCCGCACGTCTTCCTTGCGTGCCTCCGCCCCGGGAAGCCCGCCCGCTGCAGCGTTCCGGATCGCTCTATTCCGTCGGGCTGTACCCCATCACATTCGAGATCGCCGCCGCCGCCCGCCGCGCCGCCCCGATATATTCCTCTCGCTTCCGTTCGCCCCGCGACACCGGCGCCCCGATCGACAGCACGCCGACGATGCTTCCGTCGGAATTCCGCAGCGGCGCCGCGAAGCCCGCCGCATCGTTCGAATATTCGGCCGTGGTGACCGCGATCCCGGTCTCGCGGATCTGCGCCAGCTCCGCCTCCAGCACGGCGCGGTCGGTGATCGTGCGCTCGGCCCGCTTCTCAAGCGCGACGGTGTCGTAATAGGCCGCGCGCTCGGCATCGCTCATGAAGGCCAGGAACACCTTGCCGGCGGCCGAGGCATAGAGCGGCCGCCGGGTACCGATCGCCACCGCGAAGCGCACCGAGCGGTCGGATTCGACGAAGTCGATATAGGCACAGGACTTCCGGTCCGGCTCCAGTTCCGCCAGCAGGACGGTTTCGCCGGTCTCCTCCAGCGTCTTTTCCATGAAGGGGCGCGCGATCTGGCGGATGCTGCGCCGCGCCAGGATGGTCGAGGCCAGCGAATAGGCCTCCGGCCCGAGGAAATAGAGCGTCCCGCGCCGGTCCAGAAACCCCTGGTCCGTCAGCGCCTTGAGCGTCGAGGACAGCGAGCTTTTCGGAACCTCGAGATTCGTTGCGATCACCGACAGGTTCAGCCCCTCGGAATGCTCGGCCAGCAGCCGCAGCAGCGCGAAGGCTCTGGGCAGGACCATGGGACCGTCGCCACGAATTGCCGCTTTCTCCACCATATACTCCATTTCGGTTTTGGGAAACTTGTTCCAATATTGGAAATAGAATAGACCCTTCGGCGGATTTGTCAATTCGCCGGCCGGAGAAGGGATATGCCGCGCCTCAGCCAGCGAGGTAATCCTCGTAGCGGGTCGGTTGAAGGTTCAGCCCGCTGCCACCGTCGCAGGGGATCGCGGCGCCGGTGATGTATTGCCCCATATCCGAGCTGAGGAACAGGCAGAGATTGCCGATCTCCTCGGCCCGACCCAGCCGGCGCATCGGCACCGAGCGGATCCGCGCCGCCCGCAGCTCCTCGGTCGGGAACAGCTTGGCCATGCCGCCGGAGCCTTCGATCGGCCCCGGCAGGACCGAGTTCACCCGGATCCCCTCCGGCCCCCATTCCAGCGCCAGCGTGCGGGTGATCTGGTCGATGCCGGCCTTGGCGGCGCAGACATGGCCCTGCCCGATCAGCGCGGTCGTCGAATGGCCGGAAGAGACATTGATCACCGAGGCGCCCGGCTTGCGCAGATGCGGATAGCAGGCGTGCATGACATGATGCGTGCCCAGCACGTCGATCTCCATCACCGCGCGGAAGGCGTTGGAGGACATCTTGTTCATCAGACAGGGAAAATTCCCCGCCGCGCCGGAGATCACCACATCCAGCGGGCCGTGGCGGTCGACCGCCTGCGCGACCGCCGCGGCGACCGCATCGTCGTCGCGCACATCGGCGACGCAGCCCGCGGCATCGGCGCCCAGCCCCTGCAACCGCGCCACCGCCGCCGTCACCTTGGCCGGATCGCGCGAGAAGACGAACAGCCGCGCGCCGGCCCGGGCAAAGCTTTCGGCGATGCCCAGATTGATGCCGCTGGTGCCGCCGGCGACCAGCACCGATTGGCCGGAGAAATCGAACATCGCCTAGGCCCCCCTGAACTGCGGTCTGCGTTTCTCGGCGAAGGCGGTGACGCCCTCGGCCCAGTCGCCGGTGGCGGCGCAGCGGCCGAAGTTGCGCGCCTCCAGCGCCAGCTGCGCCTCGTAGCTGTTGGCATGGGCGGCATAGATCTGCTGCTTGATGCAGCCATAGGCCACCGTCGGCCCGGCGGCGAGCCGTTCGGCCAGCGCCAGCGTCTCGGCCTCCAGCCGCTCGGGCGGCACCACGAAGTTGACCAGATCGAACCGCTCGGCGGTGGCGGCGTCGATCTTGTCGCCCAGCAGTGCCAGTTCCAGCGCCCGGCGGGTGCCGGCGATGCGCGGCAGGTGATAGCTGCCGGCGCCGTCCGGCGTCGCCCCGATGGCGCAATAGGAGAAGCGGAACACCGCGTCGCTGGCGGCAATCGCCAGATCGCAGGCCATCATGAAGGACATCCCCGCCCCCGCCGCCGCACCGGCGACCGAGGCGATCACCGGTTTGTCCATCCGTTGCAGCTGCAACATCATCCGGTTCAGCGCGCTCACCCGCCGCTCGAAGGCGGCGCGGCGCTGCTCCGGCGGCATCTGCGCATAATCGGCGGCGAAGGATTTGACGTCGCCGCCGGCCATGAAATTGCCGCCGGCACCGCGCAGCACGACGCAGCGCACCGCCGGATCCGCCTCGATCCGATCGACGGCGTCGAACATCGCATGGCGCATGTCCATCGACAGCGCGTTCAGCACCGCGGGGCGG
The DNA here is from genome assembly GCA_050177915.1 of Pseudodonghicola sp. Classification (GTDB taxonomy): domain Bacteria; phylum Pseudomonadota; class Alphaproteobacteria; order Rhodobacterales; family Rhodobacteraceae; genus Pseudodonghicola. The sequence goes on from JBFXGQ010000080.1 coordinate 5,244, forward strand.
TTCATGGTCAGAAAGACGATGCCGTCCTGCTGATCGACGAGAAGATGATCGGTCATGGCAGCCCCCCTCAGACCGGCGACCAGCTGAAATAGCTGGGCGAGGTATCGGGCGGCGTCATCGCCCGCGCCATGGCGGGAAAGGCGGTCCCGGCAATCGCCGCCGGGGTCCAGCCCGGCGCCTCGTGCAGGGTCTGGACCGGGCGCGGCTGGCTGAACAGATAAAGCTCGTTGGCGCGGGCGCCGAAGATCTGGCCGGTCACATCGCCCGCCGCATCGCTCAGCAGCGCGACCGCCAGCGGCGCCACCTTCTGCCCCTCGCTCAGCCGGCCCAGCATGGCGCGGCGCTGCTCGTAGAGCGGGTTCTTCTCGGGCACCGATCCGGTCATGCGGGTAAAGGCCCAGGGCGCGATGCAGTTCGACCGCACGTTGAACCGCGCCATGTCGATCGAGATCGACCGCGACAGCCCGGCGACGCCCATCTTGGCGGCGGCGTAATTGGCCTGCCCCAGATTGCCGACCAGGCCCGAGGTCGAGGTCATGTGCACGAAGGCGCCGCCGGCCTTCAGCTTGAAGTGATCCGCCGCCGCGCGCGAGACGAAGAAGGAGCCGTTCAGATGCACCTGCACCACCGCCTCCCAATCGGTGCGGGTCATCTTGTGAAAGATGCCGTCGCGCAGCAGGCCGGCGTTGTTCACCACCCCGTGCAGATCGCCGAAGGCGTCCAGCGCATGCTCCACGATGGCATGGGCCTGATCCCAGTCGGCCACCGAATGGGTATCGGCCACCGCATTGCCGCCGGCGGCGCGGATCTCGGCCGCGACCTGTTCCGCCGGGCCGGCATCGGCCTGCTGGTCGCTGACGCCGGCGCCCAGGTCGTTGACCACGACATTGGCCCCCTCCTGCGCCGCCAGCAGGGCGATGTATTTGCCGACGCCGCGCCCGGCGCCGGTCACGATGATTGTCTTGCCGTCCAGAATGGCCATCTCGTCCTCCCTCGTTCCCCGCTGGCGGGCACGCCCCGCCGGCGTCTTGCGCCCCGGCGGGATCAGCCCGCCAGTTGCGCCTCTCCGCGATCCAGCACCACCTCGCCCCGCTCCGGCACGGTGACGCGGAACCGAACGTCACCGTCGCCGCGCCAGATGTCGGTACGCAGCGTCTCGCCGGGAAACACCGGCCGGCTGAACCGGCAGGCATAGCCGCCGAAGCGCGCCGGATCGCCGCCGGCGATCTCCTCCAGCAGCACCTGCCCCGCGACCCCCATGGTGCAGAGCCCGTGCAGGATCGGCCGGTCATAGCCGGCGCCGGCCGCCACCGCGGGCGAGATATGGATCGGGTTGTAATCGCCGCTGAGGCGGTAGATCAGCGCCGCGCGATGGTCGGTCCGCCGCGTCACCGACAGATCCGGCGCGCGATCGGGCAGCGGTTGCAGCGGCGCCGGCACCGTGCCGTGATCGCCAGTGCCGCCATCGCCGCGACAGAACACGCCCGAGGTCACCCGCGCGATCTCGGCGCCGCTTTCCACCTCGCGCAGGGTCTTTTCGTAATAGAGGATACAGCCCTTGCCCGGCCCCTTGTCGGCGATCCCGGTGACCCGGAAGGCGGCCGCCACCTGCCCCTCGGGCGGCAGCGGGCGCGACAGGGTCAGGAACTGTTCGGCATGCAGGATTTTGACCCAGTCGATGCCCAGCTCGGGGTCGCGCAGCCAGAAGCCGGGATGGCCCAGCACCATCGCATAGGAGGGCAGCGTCACCAGCCCCTCCTCGAAGACATAGCGCAACTCGGCCGCATCCAGCGGATCGAGCGCCGCGTTGACCCCCAGCGCATAGAGCATCACGTCGCGCTGGGTATAGCGCGGCCGCGTCGCCTCGAACCGGTAGGTCAGAACCTTGTCGACGTGCATCATTCCCCCCGTTCAGTAGGATTTCGGCAGGCCCAGCACCCGCTCGCCGATGAAGCAGGCGATCAGCTGTTCCGACACCGGCGCGATGCGGGTGATCAGCACCTCGCGCAGCAGCCGCTCGACGTGGTATTCCTTGGCGTAGCCCATGCCGCCATGGGTCAGCACCGATTGCAGCGCGGCGTTGTAGCCGGCCCGCGCGCCGAGGAACTTGGCCGCATTCGCCTCCGCCCCGCAGGACTGGCCGCTGTCGTAGAGCTCGGCCGCCTTCATCGCCATCAGATGGGCCGCCTCCAGCTCCATCCAGTTCTCTGCCAGCGGATGCTGGATACCCTGGTTCTGCCCGATCGGGCGACCGAAGACCTCGCGCTCGGCGGCATAGCCTGCGGCGCGGCGCAGCGCGTCCTGCCCGATGCCCACCGCCTCGGCCCCGATCAGGATGCGTTCGGGGTTCATCGCGTCGAGGATCTGGTAGAAGCCGCGCCCCTCCTGGCCGACCAGATCGCCCTCGGGGATGAACAGGTCATCGAAGAACAGCATGTTCGAATCCACCGCCTTGCGCCCCATCTTGGGGATGCGCCGGACCTCGATCCGGTCGCGGTCGAAGGCGGTGTAGAACAGCGACAGCCCGTCGGTCTTGCGACCGGCATCCTCGCGCCGGCTGGTCCGCGCCAGCAGCATGATGCGGTCGGCCACCTGCGCGGTGGTGTTCCAGATCTTGCGTCCGTTCACCCGCCAGCCGCCATCGACCTTTTGCGCGAATGTGGTGATCGAGGTGGTGTCCAGCCCGGCGTTGGGTTCGGTGACCCCGAAGCTGACCTTATGCGCGCCCCGCACCAGCGGCGGGATCCACTGCGCCTTCTGCGCCTCGGTGCCATAGACCACGATGGGATGCGGCCCGAACATGTTGATATGCACCGAGGAGGCCGCGGTCATGCCGCCGGCCTTGGCGATGGTGTGCATCATCACCGCCGCCTCGGTCACCCCCAGCCCGGCGCCGCCCTGCGCCTCGGGCATGGTCAGCCCCAGCCAGCCGCCCGCGGCCAGCGCGGCGTGGAACTCGTGCGGGAACACGCCGTCGTCGTCCCGCGCCAGCCAGTAGTCGTCGCCGAACCGGTTGCAGACCGCCTGCACCCCGTCGCGGATCGCCTGCAGATCGTCAGTCATGGAACTCCCCCCTCTCACATGCGCGCGGCATAGCGGCCCAGATGATGCGCCGCGCTGCCGAAGACGCCCTCCAGCGTCAGCAGCCGCTTGTAGTAATGGCCGACCGGATAGGCGTCGGTCATGCCGATGCCGCCGTGCAGCTGGATGCCCTGCTCGCCGACGAAGCGGGCGCAGGCCAGCACCTTGGCCGCCATCGCCGCCACCAGGGCCGAGGCGCGCGGGTCGCCCTCGGCCAGCCGCATCGCGGTCAGGTCGGTCAGCGCCCTGGCCTCCTCGGTGGCGCCGAACATGTCGGCCAGCCGGTGCTGGATCACCTGATTGTCGCCGATGGCGCGGCCGAACTGGTTGCGGGTGCGGACATAGTCGCGGGTCAGCTCCAGCACCGCGCCCATGATGCCCACCGCCTCGCCGCAGATGGCGCAGAGCGCGTGATCGAGAACCTCGCGCAGCGCCGGCAGCGCAGTGGCCAGCACCGGGCCCGGCACCGCGCCCAGCAGCTCCGCCGGCACCTGATCGAGCCAGAGGTCCGAGGCCGGCTGACCGTCGGCCAGCCGGTAATCCTGCCGCCGCAACCCGGCGGCCTCCGGCGCCACCAGAAAGACCGAGATCCCCTCGGCCTCGCCCACCGCGCCGGCGCTGCGGGCGACCACCAGCAGCAGATCGGCGCTGGCGGCCTGCAACACCACGCTCTTCTGCCCGCTCAGCCGCCAGCCGTCCTCGGCCGCCACCGCCTGCGTCGCCACATGCTGCAGCTCATAGCGGCTGGAGGGTTCGGCGAAGGCCAGCGCCAGCCGGACCTCCCCCGCCGCGAGGCCGGGCAACAGCCGCGCCTTCTGCGCCGCATCGCCCAGCGCCTCGACCAGACGGCCGCCCAGCAACACCGAGGGCAGGAAGGGTTCCAGCACCAGCCCGCGCCCCAGCGCGCCGGTCAGCACCGTCACATCCACCGCGGTGCCGCCCAGCCCGCCGTTCGCCTCGGCCAGCGGCAGCGCCAGCCAGCCCATGTCGGCGAAATGGCGCCAGTGATCGGCGCTGTAGCCCAGCGGCGCCGCCGTCAGCCGCTGCCGCTCGGCGAAATCGTAGCTGTCCTGCACGAAGCGCAACACGCTGTCGCGCAGCATCGACTGTTCTTCGGAAAGTTCGAAATCCATGATCCTACCTCAGCAGCTGCTTGGCGATGATGTTGCGCTGAATCTCGCTGGTGCCGCCGTAGATGGTGGCGGCGCGCTGGTAGAAGTGGTCGCCCAGCGCCCCATGGGCATAGTCCGGCCCCACCGGCCCGTCGTTGCGCGCCGCCTGTTCGTCGTCGGGCTGGAACACCGGCCCGTAGGGACCCAGCGCCTCGACCGTCAGCGCCTTGATCGCCTGCGCCACCTCCGACCCGCGCAGCTTGAGCAGCGAGGGTTCGACCGTCATCTTGCGCCCGGCGATCTCCTGCGACAGATAGCGCAGCTCCAGCGCCTCCAGCGCCATCAGATCGGTCTCGATCCGCGCCACGCGCTGGCGGAAATCGGCGTCCTGCATCAGCACCCCGGCGCCGTCCGGCGCCTGCGCCGCGATCCGCTTCAGCCGGCTCAGCTGATATTGCGACCGCGCCACCCGCGCCGCGGTGTTGCGCTCGTGACCCAGCAGGAACTTGGCATAGGTCCAGCCCATGTTCTCCTCGCCGACGCGGTTCTCCACCGGCACCCGCACGTCGTCGAAGAACACCTCGTTCAGCGTGTGCTCGCCATCCAGGCCGATGATCGGGCGCACCTCGATCCCCGGCGTGGTCATGTCGATCAGCAGGAAACTGATCCCCGCCTGCGGCTTGGCGGCGGGATCGGTGCGCACCAGGCAGAACATCATGTCGGCCAGATGCGCGAAGCTGGTCCAGATCTTCTGGCCGTTGACCACATAGTGATCGCCGTCGCGCACCGCGCGGGTGCGCAGATTGGCCAGATCCGAGCCCGCCCCGGGTTCGGAATAGCCCTGGCACCACCAGGTGTTGGATTGCAGGATGTCGCCCAGATAGCGGTCCTTCTGCGCCTGGCTGCCGAAGGTATAGATCACCGGCCCGACCATGCTGATGCCGAAGGGCACCGTCTGCGGCGCGCCGGACAGGAAATATTCCCGGTTGTAGAGATACTTGCGCGTCAGCGACCAGCCGGTGCCGCCATAGTCCTCGGGCCAGTTCGGGGCGATCCAGCCCTTGCGGTAGAGCGTCTTCTGCCAGCCGACGATATCGGCCTTGCTGGGGTGCAGCCCGCGGTCCGAGCGGTCGAGCACGCTGGCCGGCAGGTTGTCGGCGAGAAAGCTGCGAACCTCCGCCTGAAAGGCGCGGTCGGCGGCGCTGAAATCCAGATTCATCTGCGCCCCCTATGCCGCCAGCGGGCGTTTGCGCATCAGCGCGGTACGTGTGCAGGTCGCCACCACCTCGCCGTGCTGATTGAGGCCCTCGTGATAGAACACCACGATGCCATCCTTCGGGCGCGACTTGCTCTCGCGCGTGGACCGGATGGTGCTGCGGACCCGGATGGTGTCGCCATGGAACACCGGGCGGGGAAAGTTGATGTCGGTCATCGCCAGATTGCCGACCGTGGTGCCCAGCGTCGTCTCGGTCACCGTCATGCCGATCACCAGCCCCAGCGTGAACAGCGAATTCACCAGCGGCCGGCCGTATTCGGTGGCGGCGGCGAAGTGAAAGTCGATGTGCAGCGGCTGGGTGTTCAGGGTCGCGTTGCAGAACTGCATGTTGTCGTATTCGGTCACCGTCCGCGACAGCGCATGATCGAACACCTGCCCCTCGTGAAACTCCTCAAACCACAGACCGGCCATGGCGTCCTCCCTTCATGGCAACGGCGCGCCGGATCCGGCCCCGGCACGCGCAAACTTTCGTGTTTGCGTATTTCTGAAATGTTTTCTAATATTCGGATATCGTGGATGGCAAGAAAAATATTTGGCATGAGAAATAGCGGCAGCGCGGCGACGACGGGGCAGGCGGGGCGAAGATGACGACAGATGCGGAACTCCCGCCTCCCCTCACGCTCGGGTGGCGCGATTGAGCCGGCTGCCGCTGGCGCCGCTGTGGC
>JBFXGQ010000081.1:0-11377 GCA_050177915.1 Pseudodonghicola sp.
AAAGCTCACCCCGGATCAGGCGCGGAAAGTCGACGCGCTCAAGGCCGACTCTCCCGCCTTCGCAACGATGCGCTGTCTCGCGATGCGGTTCAACGGTATCCTGCGCGGCCGCGAAGCAGACCCACTCCCTGCATGGATCGACGACGCGATCGAAACCGACCTGGCACCCATTGTGCGCCTTGCCCGCACATTGAACCGGGACTTCGATGCAGTCAAAAACGCCATCGAGATGCCCTGGAGCAACGGCCAGGCGGAAGGTCAGATCAATCGGCTGAAGACCCTCAAGCGCGCGATGTACGGCCGGGCAGGTCCAGAATTGTTGCGGGCGAGAATGCTACCGTTCCGCCACACAGATTGAGGCAGAGCCGATTTAAGGGCAAAGCGACAGTTAGCTTTCAGGAAAATGGTTCACCTCGACAACCTGCCTAGGAGAGTACCGGTCGTCCATCTTCTCGCCATTCCGGCAGACCGCCTTCCAAGCGCCGTGCGTTAAGCCCGAGTTTGCGCAAAGCGGCTACTGCCTGATGGGCATAAACGCAATATGGACCCCTGCAATATGCCACGATTTCAGTAGACGAATCGAGCGTCGGCACGATTCCCTCAATCTCCGTTAGCGTCAGGTTGATCGCTCCAGGAATATGACCTGCCGCAAATTCATCTGCGGGGCGAACGTCGAGTACGGTGACAGAACCTTCCGCAAGGCGTGCGGCCAGATCGGAACGGCTGACCGCTTCGGGGGCGTCCTCGCCGTCTGAGAGTCCCTGCAAGATACGCTCGACCTGCGCGAGGTTCCGCTCGGCGACGATACGAAGAAGGTCCATCAACTCCAGTGTCTTCGCGTCGGTCAGTCGGTAAATTACCGATTTGCCGTCGCGGCGGCTGGTGACGAGCGCGGCGCGGCGCAACTGCTGCAGATGCTGCGAGCAGTTGGCAATGGTAAGGCCGGTCTTGTCCGCAAGCGCCTCCACCCCGCGCTCCCTTTGCGCCAGTTGTTCCAGCAGCATCAGACGCGCCGGGGCGGACAGGGCGCGTGCGACGAGGGCGTATTCCTCGAGCAGGGCGTGCTTGGGGCTGATTGACAAGGCCTGTCTCCTAACGCTACATCATTCAAGCGATAACTTGAATTATAGCGAATCCACCGCGCCCCACAAGCCCAAAGGCCCACATCCATGTCAGCGACCATCCTTGCCGCCGAACCAACGATCCGCCTAGCGATTTTCCTTGGCGTGCTGGCGGTCATGGCGCTGTGGGAAGTGGCGGCCCCCCGGCGCAGGCGAGAAATCCCGCGCGTGATCCGTTGGGCCAATAATCTTGCGCTGGTGGTGGTCGATACGGTCATCCTGCGGCTGTCCTTTCCGATCCTTGCGGTCGGGCTGGCGGTGATGGCAGAGGATCGTGGCTGGGGACTTTTCAACAACATCGACGCCCCGGTCTGGGTGGCCGTCGTGGTCTCGATGTTGCTGCTCGATCTCGCGATTTACCTTCAGCACGTAATGTTCCACGCGGTGCCGGGACTGTGGCGGCTGCACCGGATGCACCATGCCGATCTGGATTTTGACGCCACGACCGGCTTGCGCTTTCACCCGGTGGAAATCCTCATCTCGATGGGGATCAAGCTCGCAGTGGTCGCGGCGCTTGGCCCACCCGCCATCGCAGTCCTGCTGTTCGAGGTAATCCTGAACGCCACAGCGCTGTTCAATCACGCCAATATCGACCTGCCGCGCCCGGTGGACCGGGTCCTGCGCCTGTTTGTCGTCACCCCCGACATGCATCGCGTCCACCATTCCATCGACCCGCGCGAGACGAACTCGAATTACGGCTTCAACCTGCCGTGGTGGGACCGGCTCTTGGGCACCTATATCGCCCAGCCCGCCAAGGGGCATGAGGGGATGAAGATCGGAATCGAGCAGTTCCGCACGCGCCGCGATCTCTGGCTTGACCGGATGTTGATCCAGCCCGTCCGCGGTCCGGTATCCGGCCATGCGCTCGATCCCCGGAACACGACAAAGGTGCCCGCAGAATGACCGACGGCGCATTTCCGCGCGGCCTCCGTGCCAACCTTTCACAGGTCTCGCACCAGTTGATCCAAGTGATGCTGGTGGGCTTCGCCATCGGCATGACACGCACGGTGGTTCCGGCGCTGGCCGAGAGCGAATTCGGGCTCGAGCGCGGCTCCTTCCTGCTGCTCGCCTCCTTCGTGGTGGCCTTCGGCGTGGTGAAGGCGGTGATGAACTTCGTTGCCGGGCGCTGGTCCGAGCGGATCGGCCGCAAGCGGGGGCTGGTCTGGGGCTGGGTCGTGGCGCTGCCGATCCCGGTGATGATCTGGTATGCGTCGGACTGGACCTGGATCGTCGCCGCGACCGTGCTTCTGGGCGTCAATCAGGGCCTCTGCTGGTCGATGACGCAGACCGCGAAGCTCGACATTACCAAGGCCGAGGAACGCGGGCTGACCATGGGGCTCAACGAGTTCTCGGGCTATGTCGGCGTGGCGATCGCCGGCATCCTCACCGCCTATGCCGCCGAATGGCTCAGCGCGCGCACGGGGCTCCTGGTTTTCGGCATGGCCGTGGTCCTGCTGGCGCTGGTGCCGACGGTGGTCTGGGTCAAGGATACGCTGCCCTGGGCCAAGGCGGAGACAGCGGCGCACAAGGCCGCCCCCCCGAAATCCCTGCCGCGCTATCCGCAGGGCGTGTCCGAACACCCCACAACGGGCGAGGTCTTCGCCCTGATGAGCTGGCGCGACCGGCGCCTCTTCGCGATCTCCCAGGCGGGGCTCGTCGAGAAGTTCGTCGATGCGCTGGTCTGGGCGCTGTTCCCAGTCTTTCTCGTGACGCAAGGCGCTACCCTGACCGAAGTCGGCTGGATCGTCGGCACCTACGGCTTTGTCTGGGGCGGTTCGCAGCTCTTCACCGGGCGGCTGTCGGACCATTTCGGCCGGTTCTGGCCCAACGTGCTCGGCATGTGGATCTGCGGCGCTGGCGTGGCCATGGTGGTCATGGGCACGGGCGCGCTCTGGTGGTCGGTCTCGGCCGGGGTGGCGGGCTTCGGGATGGCGCTCCTCTACCCGAACCTCTCTGCGGCCGTGGCCGACATCACTCCGCCTGCCTGGCGCGGCTCGGCCATCGGCATCTACCGCTTCTGGCGCGACCTTGGCTACGCGATCGGCGCGCTCGGCCTTGGCCTCGCCGCCAGCCTGACGGGCGCTGCGGAAGCGGCCTTCTGGTTCGTCGCCATCTCGATGCTCGTGTCCGGCGCCGTGCTCTTCTGGCTCGGTGAGGAAACCCACCCGCGGCTCAACCCTGCCGAACAGCCGGAGACCGCCCATGCATGACGCCCTGCCCCGGACCCTTGGCGCTTTCGCGATCCTGCTGGGCCTTGCTTCGCTCGGGCTTCTTGCGGTCGCGGTCTGGGGCTTCCGCACAGGCGGCTGGCCTTGGCCACAGGCCTATGACCTAGCCGGCTGGGGCGCCTGGGCGGCGTGCGCCGGCATCATCGCAGCGCTTGCCGGGCTGGTGGTCTGGCTTCGCCGCAGGAAAGGCGGTGCCGCAGCGTTCCTGCTCGGGCTGATCCTGTCGCTGCCCGTCGCGGGCCTTGGCGCCGCCTTCGAGATCGCCGCACGGACCACGCCGCCGATCAACGACATCTCGACCGATACCGAGGACCCGCCGGTCTTCTGGTTCACCGCCACGCCCAGTGACTACCCCGGGCAGAACGCCGGGCCGCAGCGCGCGGCCTATCCGGATGTGCGCCCGCTGGAGGTGCCTGTCTCCGCAGACGAGGCCTTCGCCGCGGCGCTTGCCTTGGTGGAAGAGCGCGGCTGGGAGGTGCTGTCGGCCGATCCCGATGAGAGTCAGATCGAGGCCATCGCCACAAGCCGCCTCTTCGGCTTCGAGGACGAGGTGGCGATCCGTATCGCGGAAACCGACACCGGCACCCGCGTCGACATGCGCTCGCGCTCGCGCCTCGGTCAGATCGACCGCGGTGCCAACGCCCGGCGTATTGAGTCTTTCCTGTCCGACCTGGAAACGCGCGCCCAAGACTGAGGACTGATGATGAAACACCTGATCCTGCTGAACGACCCGCCCTATGGCACCGAGCGAAGCTTCAACGGCCTGCGCATGGCCCATGCGCTGGCCAAGCATGCGCTGGCCAAGAATGATCCTGACGCGGACATCACCGTCTTCCTGATGGCCGACGCGGTGCTCTGCGCCAAGGCGGGGCAGAAGACGCCCGATGGCTACTACAATCTCGAGCGCATGATCCGCCGCGTCCTCACTGCGAAGGGTCGCGTCCTGATGTGCGGCACCTGCATGGATGCGCGCGGCCTCGCCGAGGGCGACATGATGGAAGGGCCGACGCGGTCCACCACGGACGAACTGGCGCAAGCGACGCTCAAAGCCGACAAGGTGCTGGTGTTCTGATGGCTCAGATGGTGACGCTCGCCGCCCTCGCGGCCGACCCGGATCGCTTCCACCTGATCAACGTCCGCGATGCGGAAGACTACGCCGCCGCCCACGTCGCGGACGCTGTGCATACCCCGCTGGCTCACCTCGCCGCCCAAGCGGGCGAACTCCCTGCCGACAGAACACCCGTGACGATCTGCGGCAAGGGCGGCGGGGGCGGTCCGCAGATGGCGCGGACCTGCTGAACAGGCTCGGCCATCCGGATGCCGTCTGGCTCGACGGCGGCAGGACCGGCTGGCGTGCGCAGCACACCTGAACACCAAGAAACCGAAACGGAGGAGATACCGAATGACCCTGAAACACCTACTCTTGGCGACGACCGTCACGCTCGGGCTTCACGCAGCCCCGGCCATGGCGCAGGACGCGGCCGTTGAAGCTATGCAGGAATACATGATGTTCTCGGAGTACGAGGCCGGCATCATCTTGCCCCAACAACTCGACCAGAGCGTCTTCGAGACCGCGCTCTTCGTCGACACCCGCGACGCGGGCCAGTTCGAGGAAGGCACGATTCCCGGTTCAGTGAATATCGAATGGCGCGAAGTGCTGGACCGGATCGACGAGATCCCCGAGGATCGCATGACGATCCTCTTTTGCAACACTGGCAGCCTGTCGGCGCAAGCGGCCTTTGCGTTGCGCGTGGCGGGGCGGTCAAACGTGCTCGTCATGCAGAGCGGATATACCGGCTGGCAGCAGGACGCGGCTTACAAGCCCTGATCCCGGGCAACGCGACAACGGAAGGGGGCCGGGCGATGCGCGACATCTATCTGGATTTCAACGCCAGCACCCCGGTCGCCCCCGAGGTTGCCGAGATCATGCGTCATGCCCTCGAGACGGGGCATGGCAATCCCTCCAGCAGCCACTGGGCCGGGGTTCCCGCCCGCCAGATGGTGGAGGAGGCGAGGACCCGTGTCGCGGACCTCCTCGGCTGTTCGCCGCGGGAGATCGTCTTCACCAGCGGTGGCAGCGAAGCGAACAACCACGCGCTGAAAGGCGTCTTCTTCGCCAGCGGCAAGGGCCAGCCGCATTTCATCACGTCAAGCGCCGCGCATCCGGCCATCGTGGCGCCGCTTCGGTTCCTCGAGAGCCTTGGCGCGCGGGTGACATGGTTGCCTGTCGATGGCACGGGGCTCGTCGATCCCGATGACCTGCGGCGGGCGATCACACCCAAGACCGTGCTCGTCACCATCATGCATGCCAACAACGAGACGGGGACGATCCAGCCGATCGCGGAGTGCGCGGCGATCGCGCGGGAGCTCGGCGTCCGCTTTCACACCGACGCCGCGCAGTCGGTCGGCAAGATCCCCACCCGGGCGGACGACGTTGGCGTCGATATGCTGACGATGGCCGGGCACAAGTTCCATACCCCCAAGGGCGTCGGCGCGCTCTTCATCCGTGACGGCCTGCGGCTGGAGCCGTTCGTTCATGGTGCCGGGCATGAGAGCAGTCGGCGCGCTGGCATCGAAAGCGCGATGTAGACAGCGCCGCTCGGGCTGGCTGCCAATCTCTCCACCGAATTAACTGCTCCTGTGCCTCGGAGGCGCGGTCAGCGCCGGAAAAGTCGAGTTTCTGGATTTTCGTCAGCCAGCCCTGGAGCTTCTTGAGATCGACGTCGTTCTCTTCCAGTTCGGAGTATGTGTAATGGTTGGCGGTCACTTCCTTTTGCGACTTCGGCCTCGAAGTCGTCGCACTTGTCTATGAATTCTTCATAGGCGTCGTCTCGCTCTGCTTTGAAGCGCGGCAGGACCTTGACTTCTTGACCGGGGTCGAGAGCTACGGTTTCGAGGATGACCGACTCGCAGTGCGCCTCGCCAATGCCATTGAATGGGATCATTTCTTGCCGCACACCAAGCTTTGTAAGCGGGTCCACCGTCAGGAAGGTTGGTAAAAATGATTGATTTCTGGAAAGCTCTTCGTGCAGCTGCGTACCATTGGCCGGATAGCCGGAAGGCCAATTTTCTGCAGTGGCTTGCACTCTCGTAGTTTAATTTCAGAAATGCGTGGCCCAGCGAGGATGGCTTTCGTCGATGATCAGAGCGTGGCTGTGCTTGCGATGCCCTTGCAAATGCGGATGATCCAGCGGCAGGTTGTCGTGGGTGTGTTCAAGCTCGACAGCATCGCCGGACGGCCAGAGTTTCAGCGCTGCGAGCATCCCGCAAGCTGCGAGCAGCGCCAGCCCGATCAAAGCGGGAACGACGCCGTAGGCCGTCAGGAGCCATCCGGACAGCGGATAGGTCACCAGCCAGCAGGCGTGCGACAGGGCGAACTGTGCCGCGAACAGCGCGGGGCGATCCCCCGCATGGGCGGACCGGCGCAGCAATCGGCCAGACGGGGTTAGAACGGCGGAATATCCGAGCCCCACCAGCAACCATGCCCCCAGAAGGACGGCCCAGCCAAGACCAGCGGTCAAGACCGTCGCCCCGAGACCCAGCAGGGTTGCAACCATCAGCGCAGCACCGCAGAACATCACGGGCCGATCGGGCAGCGCATCCAGAATGCGTGGGAGGACCAGCGCGGCCGTCATCGAGCCCGCGCCAAAGGCGAACATCGTCCAGGCCAACGCACTCTCCGACATCCCGAGCGAGCCGCGCACCAGAACGACGGTATTGACCAGCACCATCGCCCCCGCAGCCGCTGCCGCGAGGTTCAGTGCCAGGAGCCCGCGAAGCCGGGGCGTGGCCAGATAGATGCGGATGCCGCGCGTGGTCCGGTCATAGATGCCGCGCCGTTCGGATGGACGGGGGTTCGGCAGCAGAACCGAGACGACCAGAAGCGCCGAAGCAGAGAAGCCGACTACAGTGCCGATGAAAAGCGAGTTGTAGGACATCACCGCCAGCAGAAGCGCCGCCAGCGTCGGGCTGACGATGTTTTCCAGATCGTAGGCCAGCCGCGACAGCGACAGCGCACGGGTGTAACGGTCTTCTTCGGGCAGCACGTCGGGGATCGTCGCCTGAAAGGTCGGCGTGAAGGCGGCAGAGGCCGATTGCAGCAGGAAGATCAAGACGTAGACCTGCCAGACCTCGGTCACGAAGGGCAGCGCCAGCGCCACACCGGCGCGCACCAGATCGAGCGTCACCAATAGCGCGCGGCGCGGCACCCGGTCCGCGAATGCTCCGGCAATGGGCGCGATACCGACATAGGCTACCATCTTGATCGTGAAGACCGTGCCCAGCACCAGCGCCGCGCCTTCCCCCGCCAGATCGAAGGCCAGCAGCCCGAGCGCGACCGTCGCGAGCCCGGTTCCCAGAAGGGCGACGACCTGTGCCAGAAACAGGTGGCGATAAGTCCGGTCGGCGAGAATATCGAGCATGGTGGGCCTCAGAGATAGCGGGCGATAGCGCGCAACTCGGCGCGATCAGTTTCGGAGCCTTCGGCGTCGAGGCAATGGTCCATGTGGTCATGGATCAGCGCCCGCTTGGCATTCGTGACGGCCTTTTCGACCGCCTGCATCTGCTGGGCGATTTCCAGACAGGGTTTACCCCCCTCGATCATCGCGATCACGGCGCGCAGATGACCATCAGCGCGTTTCAGCCGGGCAATCAAGGCGGGATGGGTTGCATGAACCGGGGAATTTGTCATATAGGATTCATATCCTCCCTCAGAGGATAGAACAAGATGGTGCCCCGATGCGCCACAGAATAAGTTGAGCGGGCAGGCAGAGCTGATGACGAGGTTACGGACAATCGGAAGGGCTGCCTGCGCTACGTTTCTGTGCGCAGCCATTCTTGTCTGGTCGGTTGTGCCCACAACCTCTCACACGCCCGCAATCCTAAACGTTCTTCAGGACCATGCGGAGATGATCGCCGAGCACGGGCATTCGCATGGTCTGGAAGAAGACCTGGCTTGGGCGGCGCATGGACACAGCCACGACAGTATAGATCACGATCACAGCCAAGCGGTTGTGCCCGGTCCTGACCTGTCGTCTCATCCCATGGAAATTTACAAAACCGCATGGTGGCTGAGTGCCGCGACAGCGGATCCTCTGCTGATACACCAGATCGAACGACCTCCGCGCGTGTGATCGACCGCGCGCCATTGGCGCGTTTCACCCGATCATCAAACACTATGCGGAGTTCAACCCATGAACACAGTCCATCGGGGCTGGACCGATCCTGGCATACACCGGGTCGTGATCCTGTCCTTTATCACGATAACCTTGCTCGTTCTCAGCGCAGGCCATGCCTTGGCGCACAACGTCACGCCCGGAGACGCGGGCTACATCCAAGAAATCTGGGGGGTAAACATCATTCCCTTCATGTATCTCGGTGCCCAGCACATGGTGACGGGTTACGACCACGTCCTGTTCCTGTTCGGCGTCGTCTTCTTTCTTTACAAGATGAAGGACGTGGGCATCTATGTCAGCATCTTTGCTGTCGGACATTCGACCACGATGCTGGCAGGCGTCTGGTTCGGATGGGGCATCAACGCCTATATCGTTGATGCGATCATCGGTCTGTCGGTTGTCTACAAGGCGCTCGACAATCTGGGAGCCTACCAACGCTGGTTCGGCTTTCAACCGAACACCAAGGCCGCGACGCTGATCTTCGGCTTTTTCCACGGCACTGGCCTGGCCACCAAGATCCTTGACTACGAGATCGCATCAGAGGGGCTGTTGGCCAATCTGCTGGCGTTCAACGTCGGTGTCGAGTTCGGCCAGATCATGGCGCTCGCCGTGATTCTCATCGTCATGGGCTTCTGGCGGAAATCCCCGAATTTCTTCCGCCAGGCCTACACCGCCAACGTCGTCATGATGTCCATGGGGTTCATCCTCATGGGCTTGCAAATCACCGGCTACTTCGTGGCCACCTGAGAAAATTGGAGACCCAAATGTTTAACGCAGAAAAACCGAGCCTCGACCAGCTTCCCACCTCCCGGCAATTGCTCCGCTCCACGGCCATCGCGGCGGCCAGCGCCGTCACGATCCTCGTGACCGTCGTGCTGCCCGCCGAGTACGACATCGATCCGACCGGGATCGGCGGCGTCCTCGGTCTGGCGGAGATGGGCGAAATCAAGACCCAGTTGGCAGAAGAGGCGGAAGCCGACAGGCTGCTGGAACTTGAAGCACAGGAGCAGTCGAGCTTGATGAACGATATCTTTGGGCTCTTCGTCGGCGCGGCGCACGCGCAGGGGGCTGAAGTCTGGCGCGACGAAACCACTTTCACGCTGGCCCCCGGTGACAGTGCCGAGTGGAAGTTGGTCATGGAAGAGGGCCAGACGGTGGAATACCGGATGCTGGTCGAAGGCGGCCGCGTGAACTTCGACATGCATGGCCATGGCGGCGGCAACTCGATCACCTATGAGAAAGGCCGCGGCTCCACCGGCGACGAGGGCGAGATCGTCGCCGCCTTCGACGGAGAGCACGGCTGGTTCTGGCGCAATCGCGACAGCTCGGATGCCACCGTCACCGTTCAGGTGCGCGGCGAATACGCCGAGTTTAAGGACGCAAGTTAAGCTCAGGGGCTGCCATTGCCGCATCGCGCGGAGTTGGTGGCCCCTACTCATTCAGGCGGGCGGCCAGTTCTGCGCACCTCGCGGCAATGACGGTTGAGAGCTCTCGTGACAGAAACGCTTGAGTTTTGGCATTTTTGCGCAAACCAGATCTGGCCCAACGAACTCATAGCTTGTCAGTTGATACAACGTGCAACCACAGCAGGCACCCTTGGACTGCAAGGACTGCTGGCTTGTTCACGAAAATATGCCCTTGAACCTCTAGCTACTAGAAGTCTTATCTAGTGAATTTGAATACATACCGGTCTTGCCATTGATCGCCGGTGGGAACCGAAAGGGTACGACATGCTGACAAGACGACACTTCATTCAAACAACAACTGCGCTATTTTCTGCGACTGTTGCCAGCCCCCTATTTGCCGATACCTGGCCCACCGAGGCGCAGAAGGCTGAATGGGACGCACAAGTCACCCCGCCAGCCTTCGATCCGGCCACGTCAAACCCTTGGGGCCTACACCCACGCTTCCTGCCTCAGCGTGTGGTCGCGAAGACCGGACTCGTGCCCGGAGACATCCACGTCGATGCGGTCGCGCGGTATCTTTACCATATCGAGGAAGGCGGGACCGCGATGCGCTACGGTGTCGCCATTGCGCGGGGTAACCTATACGAGCCGGGAGTCTACACGATCAAACGCAAGGTGAGGTGGCCGCATTGGACACCGACCCAGAGCATGATCGAACGGGATCCCGAAAACGCACGATGGGCCGACGGGATGGAACCTGGTCCTCAAAACGCCTTGGGGTCGCGGGCACTCTATCTCTATGTCGGAGATCGCGACACCTATCTTCGGATACACGGCACACCCTATCCGAGAAGCATTGGCGGTCGTGCGAGTTCGGGTTGCGTGCGGATGGTCATGGCACACATCAACGAACTTTATCCGAACGTCGAGATCGGATCGACAGCACATCTTTATTCGGCTGAGGACAGTGTTACCGCGCGAAGTTGAGTGAGATAATTAGCTCTGAGCGCGTTGATGTGACTTGCGGGGCGTCGTCACGCTTCCCGCGCGACGCAGATCGGATTGCCGTTCGCCGTGCGCAGCGGCAGCAGGGTCGTTTCGACGGGGCCGCTGTGTTCGTACCAGTAGCAGCCGTCTTCCGGCACGAGGCGCGCGGTTGCAACATCCTGATCCGGGCCAGCCATCGCAACCACGGCTTCGGGAACGTTACCCCTCTGGTCCGCCGCGTCGCCCGGCCCAGTCGGTTGCATGGCGCATCCGGCCGTTAGCGACAGCGCCACTGCAACCGTCATTCTTTGCTTCAGCATCAAAATCCGCATCGAGCTTCCTTTCGTGTCTGTTTTTCTTTGCATCGGCTTTTCATGCCTCAAGGCGTGATGGAGCCGGTCGCCGCATCCTCTAGCAATAAAACAAACTGAAATACCACCGTATTTTGCTCTTGAAGCTCT
>JBFXGQ010000082.1:0-11319 GCA_050177915.1 Pseudodonghicola sp.
ATCCGCCAGTGACAGCGGTGTATTGCGCTGCTTTTGCGCGATGGTCAGAAGCTGGGTTTCCGCGCCGGAGCCGGGATGGGTGTAGATCACCCGCGCATCCGTGACGCGAAAGCTTTCGGCGCGCAACGTCTCGAGCCCGAGGTCGTAGACCCCGGCGGCGATAGCGCCCTCGATCCGTTGGTCGAGGAGTTCCTCGAAGGCCGCGAAGACCACAGCCTGCATGTCGATCGTCAGCGCCAGCAGGCGATTGAGGAAGGTCGTGATCGGCGGCAGGTCATCCTTCAGACCGTTGTCATCAGTCAGGCTGAGGCCGGTCGCATCCTCAAACGCCCCGAGCGAGCAGCCCGCAACATCGCCTCGATAGATGCGGCGGTAGAGTTGACGCAGGGCGTCGCGGGCATAGGGGGACTCCAGATTGTCCTCCGGCCGGAACAGACCCTGCCCGCCGGTCTGGCGCTGGCCGCGCGTTATCGCACCAAGCGTGTCGAGGCGACGCGCGATGGTCGAGAGGAACCGCTTTTCTGCCTTTACATCGGTCGCGACGGGCCGGAACAGCGGCGGCTGCGCCTGATTGGTGCGGTTGGTGCGCCCAAGGCCCTGGATGGCAGCGTCTGCCTTCCAGCCGGGTTCCAGAAGGTAATGAACCCGCAGGCGCTGGTTCCAGGCCCCAAGATCGGCGTGATAGCTGCGCCCCGTGCCACCCGCATCCGAGAAGATCAGGATGCGCTTCTGGTCATCCATGAAGGCGGCGGTTTCCGCGAGGTTGGCAGACCCCGCCCGGCTTTCGACGACGAGCCGCGCCAAATGACCCTCGCCCTTGCGCACGATGCGGCGCGAGCGGCCCGTCACTTCCGCCACCAGATCGGTGCCGAAGCGCTGGACGATCTGGTCCAGCGCGCCGGGCACAGGCGGCAGGCTTGCCAGATGCTCGATCAGCGCATCGCGGCGGCGCACCGCCTCGCGGCATTCCACCGGCTGGCCATCGCGCGTGACCGGGCGCGAGGACAGATTGCCCTCGCTGTCAGTGAAGGGCTCGTAGAGCTGCACCGGAAAGGAATGGGCGAGGTAGTCAAGGCAGGCCTCTCTTGGCGTAATGTCAACGCGCACATCGTTCCATTCGTCCGCAGGGATGTCCGACAGGCGGCGCTCCATCAGCGCCTCACCGGTTGAGACGATCTGGATGACGGCAGCATGGCCTGCTGCCAGATCAGCCTCGATGCTGGAAATGAGGCTGGGGGTCTTCATGGAGGTCAGGAGATGACCGAAGAAGCGCTGCTTGGCGGACTCGAAGGCCGAGCGTGCCGCGGATTTGGCCTGACGGTTTAGCGTGCCGCCGGATTCGCCAGTAATGTTGGCCGCTTCCAGCGCCGCGGACAGGTTCCGATGTATGACTCCGAAGGCGAGCGCATAGGCGTCATAGATGCCGCGCTGCTCTGGGCTGAGCGCATGAACCAGCATTTCGTATTCGACGCCGTCGTAGGAAAGCGACCGGGCGGTGTAGAGGCCAAGGGACCGCAGGTCGCGGGCGAGCACTTCCATGGCCGCCACGCCGCCCGCCTCAATGGCCTCGACGAATTCCGCGCGGGTGGCGAACGGGAAATCTTCCCCACCCCAGAGCCCGAGGCGCTGCGCATAGGCGAGGTTGTGCACCGAGGTTGCGCCGGTGGCCGAAACATAGACCACGCGGGCATTGGGCAACCTGTGCTGCAGCCGCAGACCCGCCCTGCCCTGCTGCGACGCCGTGACATCGCCGCGCTCGCCCTTGCTTCCTGCGGCATTGGCCATGGCATGGCTTTCATCGAACAGGATCACCCCGTCGAAATCAGCCCCGAGCCAGTCGACGATCTGGTCGACGCGGGACTTTTTTGCGCCCCGCTCCTCGGAGCGCAGCGTGGCATAGGTGGTGAACAGAATACCCTCGGAGAGCGGGATGTCGCGGCCTTGTGCAAAACGCGACAGCGGCGTGACCAGCAGCCGCTCCTGGCCGAGTGCCGACCAGTCGCGCTGCGCGTCCTCGAGAAGCTTGTCGCTCTTCGATATCCAAAGCGCCTTGCGGCGGCCCTGGCTCCAGTTGTCGAGCAGGATGCCGGCGGACTGGCGGCCCTTGCCCGCACCGGTGCCATCGCCAAGGAAGAAGCCACGGCGGAAGCTGACGGCGTCCGCGGCATCGTCGGGCGCGGCCGAGACCATGTCGCCGGTTTCATCGACAGTCCAAGACCCCGCGAGATACGCGCCATGCGCCTCGCCCGCGTAGATCACGGTCTCAAGCTGCGCGTCGGACAGAAGGCCATCGCGCAGGATGGCGGCTGGAAGCTTGGGCCGGTAGCTGGGTTTCGGGGGCGCGACCGAGGCCATTGCCGCCGATTGCACCAGCTTGGTCGGGTGCAGTGCCGCTCCGGGGATGTCGATCGCCTGCAGGCGGAAGGTCTCATAAATAGCATCCGACAGGCGCGCGCTGGCCCCGTCCTCGGTTGCATCGCGCAGGGTATAGGCGAGGTCTGCGGCCTCGATCTGCGGAGCGGTGTTTGTGGCGGGTGTTGCTGGCGTAGTGCGAGAGCCGGTAGGCGCAGTGCGCGTGGTGCGGGCAGGATTTCCCGGGAAGGGGGAAGTGAGGCCCTGCCCGGCTGGTGCGACCTGCGCCAGCACGAGGCGCGGAGGGACGTGGGTGGTGATCAGCGACAGCAGGCTCGCGACATCAGGCGATATCGGGCGCGTCAGATCGGCTGTGATGCCGCCCGGCTCGCCACCGCGGCATTTGTCGAAGACAGAGATACGGGTCTCGAAACTCGTGCCGTGTTTGGCAAACGCGGCACCTGACACGGCGCCTGTGAACACCAGATGCGCGGTCTCGGTCAGGCGACCGAAGGTCTCAGCCCAGGCGGGCGCATCGGGCGCGAAGCCCGCACCTGTGATGGCCACAAGGCGTCCGCCGGGGGCCAGGCGCGCAAGCGCCGAGCGCAGATGCCGGGCTGTCGCCTCGGTGGTGCGGGTATCGACATTGGCCACGACCGAGAACGGCGGGTTCATCAGGATGACGCTCGGGCGCAGCCCCGCGTCGAGATGATCGTCGATTTGCGCCGCGTCAAAGCCCGTGACAGGTCGACCCGGAAACAGGCGGCGCAGAAGATCGGCGCGGGTGTCGGCAAGCTCGTTCAGCGCGAGGCTGCCGCCCGCGAGTTCCGCGAGGATCGCCAGAAGGCCCGTCCCCGCCGATGGCTCAAGCACCAGATCGTGCGCAGTGATCTGTGCGGCAGCCAGTGCCGCCAGCCCCATGGGCAGCGGCGTCGAGAATTGCTGGAAGCGCTCCATCTCCTCCGAGCGCCGCGTATGGGTCGGCAAAAGGCACGATACCTTGGCGAGGATCGGCAGCAGCGCCGTAGGCGAGCCGGCCCGGGCAAGAAGCGCACGGCCGAATTTCCGCAGAAACAGGACCAGCGCTGCCTCGCCCGCCTCATAGGCCAGTTTCCAATCCCATGCGCCCTCCGCATCGGAGCCGCCAAAGGCGCGCTCCATCTCAACGCGCAGGCGCAGCGCGTCGATCTGGAAACCTTGCGCCAGATCAGTCTGCAGCGCCTCGGCCACGCTCAGGATCGCAGCGGCCGTGTCGAGGGACGGGATGGGGGCAACAGACGCAAGTGCGCGCTCGGTCGCAAAATGGGCGAGATGGGTCATCGGGAAACTCCGGAATGAGGAACAGGATCAGGCCCGGACACCCTCTTTCGGGCACCCTCAGGCCTGACCTTCCCCGGCCATCCTCTTCCTCTCAAACCCCATGATTTCCACAGGCGGCTTGCTTTTGTTCCTGTTATGTTCTATTTTGAAAGCCACGCTATGAAGGGAGATCCCAGATGGAAAGCACCGCTTTCGCCCTGCCCGCGACGCCAAAGCAGATCGCCTATGCGCGGTCGCTGGCCCTGCGCAACCAAACGCTTTTGCCATGGGAGGTTCAGCAAGATCGGCGCTCCTTGAGCGCCTGGATCGACGCGCAGGCCAAGCTGAAGCCGGGCACGCAGGACAGCCGCCCGACATCAAAGCAGGTCGCCTTCGCCGAGCGTCTCGCCCGGATCAAACGCCGCGCCGTGCCGGATGAGTGTTTCCGCGACAAGGGGCTGATGTCGAAGTGGATCGACGGGAATAGGTGAGGACGGCACCGGCTGGCTCCGGCCTTCCGGAGCTTCTGCCATACCGCGGCTTGGCAAACCGAGCGTAGTTGCCAACCTACAGGTTGGCAGGGGTACTTTGGGACATCAGCCTCGGTCAAGCTCCTGTCCGAAGGACCAAGGTCTGGTCGCGGCGGCACGCCGGGAGGTACACCGCTGCGACCTTCGGCAACCACCGCAAGTCGTAGTCGTCTCTCGACCCAGCGTCTTCAGGTCTCCCACCACTTGGGGCTACTCCATCAGTTCTTTGGAAATGGTGATATTGGAGCGTCCATAACGCTGAAAAAGCAACTTCATCGAAGAAAACTATAGTGGTCTCTCGGGCCAGAGACGTCGCCGTCCTCAGCGCGTATATGGGAAGCCCAGAAGACCGGCGGACTCAGTTCATCTTTGGAAGCCATGTGTTTTGCCGGAATGACGTCTCTTTCGTCCGGCGAAATGCTGCCCGTAACGCTTCCGTCGGTGAGGGCGGAGAGTCCAATGCCTCGAAGAACACCTGATGGTCGCATGGCTTCAAGCTTGTGACGCCCGCGCTGTTGTCGTTTGCAGGCTTCATTTCTTCGGACCTCCAAGGGCGCTTTCGCTGTAACGCATCAGCCGACAGCCGTAACCGAGTAGTGCGGCGTCCCATCCCAAACAAGATCCCAGGATGCGCCCGGCCGGACGTTCTGGATGGCGTGGGGCTCGAAGCAGACGAGGCAATTCCCGCCCGGCGCAGGAGCCCGGACCGAGGGATAGATCAGGCCACGCGATCCAGCCCGGCGGAGATGTTGGGCCAGGCTTTGGCCCTCGGGATACCCGACAGCCGGATCCGGATGCAGCGCTGGATGACCTGCCTCATCGGTCATGTCGTCGAAAACGCCGATGAAGTCGGCCAGCAATTCCACATAGCGGGCGCTGTCATGGAAGCTGCCGGTAAAGCCGAGTTCGCGCGTGCGGTGCCAGGCCACTTCGCTGACGGACACCATCACATCCCATGCGCAATACCACGCGCCGCGCTCTTCGGTGTTGAAGCGGTTTCCGCCGGCGCGGGTGTAGGTAAAGGCGGCGTTGACGTGACTGTCGCCATAGAGGCGCAGATCACGGCTGCGCCGCTGCCAGGCCAGCTCGCGCGGGTCCAGATGCGGGTTGCGGCCACGTTCCGCCAGAAGACGGCCGCTGGTCAGGCCCTCGATTTCGGCCAAAATCTCCATCTCGTCATCGGTATCGACGAGACCGCGCAGGGATGGCGGCTTGTGGTAGGTGGCGGGCAGTAGACGAACGAGACCGCGATCGGAAATCTCGGTCTGCTTCATGCCCCACCACGCAGCGCATCCAGATAGGTCCGAACCGCGAGAATTTGCGGCAAGCCGCCGTCGATCGCCGTGTCAACCGGACGGCTGCCCCCAAAGAGCGGACCCGTGTTCGGCCGGGTGAACCAGCTTCGCGCGAGCGGCTCGGAGAAATAGAGTTCGAGCGATTTGTAGATGCCGATCACCGCACTGAGCCGCAGCAGTTGATCCTTGGTCAGTTCCCCCGCGAAATCCGGCTTCTTGGCACGCTTCCACGTGCTCACCGTCATATCGGCAAGGCCAGCCGCTTCGTTCAGGTTAAGGCCCCAAGCATCGACCACGCGCGCATAGGCCTTCAACGCGACGGCGTTGATCTGTGCGGGTTCTCGGATTTTCTCTGCGACGTACATGGCGTCCTCCATTGGGCTGAATATAGATCATATGGCCTCATTGTAAAGATCAAATGAACTGCCCGCGCTCTCACCCGAACCGGCGCCCTTCTTCGGTGAAGGTGTACTCGTTGACGATGATCCCCTCCTCTATGGCCTCGTCCGAGGTCAGATGGTCGTATTCAGCCTGAAGCTGGCGGTAGAGCCAGCGGGCCAGATCACGCAGCGCCTCGGTCACGATCTCCTCGGCGTCTTCGGTCGGCGGCTGCCAGGTCGGGCTGTCCCGCGTGACGTCCACGGACATGGTGTATTCGTGGTAGTAGCGGCCCCGATGGCTGACCTCAGCAGCAAGCTGGTAGAAGTTCCGCCGCTGGATGGCCTGCAGACGGTCCGCGATGCCATGCAGCGTCGCGTCTGTCGGGGTGTAGTCCCGGATGCGCGCGGCCGCGCCCTTGGCGTGGCCGAGGTATGCTTCAAAACAGGCCCCATCCCCCTGGCTCCAGAACCCTGAAAACCAGATGCTTGGTTTGGCCCGCGTCCCGCCGCCCATCAGACGGACGGGCGTGGCCTTCAGGCGAATGCCGAGGATCTCGCAGACCCTCTCGAAATCCTCATAGACCGCGTCCCACCAGTCGTCGTGGGGGCCAAGCTCGCGATACCAGCTGCGCGCCTTTTCCTTGGCGGCATCCGAGAGTTCGGGGAACTGGTAGACTGTTGTGCAGATGACCTCAGGCATCGACGTCCTCCCCGTTTAGCGCGGCGGCCAGCCATTCCTGGCTGCTCGTCCAGCCGACGGATTTCTGCGCGCCGAGGTCGATGACATGCGCGCCGCCGCCGAAGGCGTCGAGGCGCGGGCGGGAACAGGTCAGACCGTACTGAAACCCCCAGAGGCCGGTGAGGTCGAGGTCTTCGGCCAGGCGCAGCACGAAGCGGATGACCGCATCGACATCGCCGTGGTCATCGTCATGGATCCAGAGGGTGCTGCCCTCGGGTGCATCTTGGCGCACGAGATCAAAGCCCGTGACCTCCGGGTCGTCGGCATCCTGATCGGTTTCGCGCAAGCTCTGGAACAGGGCAAGCGCGCGAGCGGCCTTGTCGGGAGTGCCGACGTCGAGCAGGCACGAGAAATGGGTGAAGTAATCCGCCATGGGAACCTCCTGAATGGGGAAGACCCGGCCAAGAGGCCGGGCGGTGTGTCGGGATGATGGGGGTGGTTGGGCGCGATCAGCCGGTGGGCTTGTCGCCCGCCGCCTGTCGCGCGACATGCGCGCAGAGCATCTGCCGGTAGAAGCGCTTACGCGCCGTCCGAAAGCCGCGAACGGCGCGCGTGTCGGGGTGGAGCGCCCGGATCGCCGCGCGCAGGACGGTGAAGGGCGAGGCCGTCACGGGCAGGCCGAGGCGCTGATATGCGGGGTCGGTCATCTCAGGTGACCTCGACCACGGGTGAGGCAAGATGTGGATCGACCAGCGCCTCAATCTGCGCGGCCCGGCCCATCCATGGCTCGGGTCGGATGGCCTTCACCCAATCAGCGAAGCTCGGGATGAAGCCCAGATCTTCCTTCACATGCTGTTCGCCGACCCAGCGGGTCGGAATGATGCGCCCGGTCGAGAGCGTGAGGGTCACCCCAAAGATCGTCTCGGCCATGAAAATGCCCTCGGCATGGTGGCGCAGCGCCCGGTGCCGAAAGTCCGCAGTAATCTCCTTGCTCTGGTCGAACCAGGCATGCACCGCGATGAAGTCGTCGACCGTGCCGCCCCATGTTTTCACTGAGGACAGGGCGTGGTGATAAGGATGTGCCATCGCCGCCCCCTTAGAAATCGTGGGTATGGAGTTCGGACGACGTGAACCGTTCGTTGAACTCGAGGTGGATGCAGCGGACCGCGGCGTCGAAGCAGAATTCGCCCCAGGCGCCGTCGTTGTTCTCCCAGCCGCCATGGGTGTCGGAGAGAAAGTCATAGGCCAGTTGCTCGACGACATCCTCCAGCGAGAGCTGCCGCATCTCGACCTCGGGATCGTCCCAGGTGAGCGCGGCGTATGCGATCACGGTGGCGGGAAAATCGACGGCGGTCTCGCCGGACCAGGCGCCGATGCTTTCGATCTGGCCACTGTCCCCGGCACCGTCAAAGGTGACAGTGACATGGGTGATGCCAGCGGCCGTGAGGCCGTCGAAAAGGCGGTCCTTGTTGCCCGGGCGCAGCGCTTCGATCCGGGCCGCGCGCGCGGCATGCGCGGCGAAGATCTGTGCCATGTCGACGGTCGAGGGTGCCATCGGCGGCGTGAGGGTGGGTTCAGTCATGTTCATCGGGTATCTCCGGAAAAGGAAAGGGATCGGAGTCGGGCCGGGCGATCTCTCTCCCCCGGACAAGCTCCAAATCCCCCCTGCCCTTCTCTGCCTCTCGGGCGTCACGCCGCGACCTGCAGCGCGCGGGCGGCGAAAGCGCGCCAGAGTGGGTCGACGAGACGCCCGTCCAGAAGATCGGCGCGGAGGCGTAGCCGAACCGCCAGATCGGCCTCACCCCAGGCGGCCGCGCGGCCCGCTTGCGCGCGCAGCTGGCTCGCCTCGGTCACGACGCCCCGCGCCTCGGCCGCGCTCGTCACCGGGTGGCACCAGGCGACAGCTTGCTCACTGGCGGCCCCGGCCAGCACAAGGCGCTCGTCACGGTCAAGGATCGCTAGGAGCTGGGGCGCAGCATCCGGGGCAATCCCCTCGGCATAGTCGATCGCGCCCTGCATGGCCTCAGCCAACGTCTCGAAGCGTGCCAGGACGAGCGGGGCGGCCCGGCCCGACATCAGATCGGCCGGCGCGCGGCGAGACAGGGTCAGGGCGAAGGGGTGATTGGGGTCGACATCACCAGTTGAAAAGTGCGGTGGGACGACCCGCGCGTAAGTGGTCGGGTGGATGGGCAATGGCAGGTCGAACATGGGAAGATCTCCGACGGCGCGGGAAGCCGCTCTCCCCGCCTCATCCGTCAAAGACCAAACCGCCGCCCTCTTCCTCGAAGGGGCAGCGGTGATGGGTCCGATGGGCCCTCAGAGCTTGCCGAGGGCCCGCAGGCTCAGCTCGGTCCCGGCCCCGACTATGATATGATCGTGCAGCATCAGACCAAGATACTTGCACCCCTTCTGGATCTCCTTGGTCATGCCGAGATCGGCCTCCGAGGGCGTCGGATCGCCTGACGGGTGGTTGTGGATCAGGATCAGGGCGCTGGCATTCAGCATCAGCGCCCGCTTGATCACCTCGCGCGGATAGACCGGGACATGATCAACCGTGCCGGTCGAGAGACGCTCATCGGAGATGACGCGGTTCTTGCGGTCAAGATAGAGGACATGGAACCGCTCGTTGGGACCTCGGACGGTCAGAGCACAATAGTCCATCAGCGCCTGCCAGCTGCCAATGACGGGGTTCTGGCTGAGATAGCGGCCGAGGATATCACGGGCCTCGAGGATGACGGTTTCTTCCTGGGGGGTCATGGGGGTTTCGCTGAATTGCGCAGGCCGAAGCCCCCTGCCCTATCGGGACGGGGCAACTGGCGTGCCTGTGGAAGGGGAAAGCGCGACCGCCGCGCATGCGGGCGGTCGCTGTGGCGGGCCCCGGCGTCAGCCGACCCGGTCGAGGAGCTTCTTCGCGCGCCCTTCCATGTCGAGGCGAGCATCCTGCTGGGTCTTGTCGCGCGCCAACCGCGTGATGCCCTGCACGAAGTCGAAGATGCTCTCCGGCGGGCGGCCCTCTTCCATCAACACCTTCTCGATGATCTTGCCCGACTCGGCCTTCGAGAAGCCGCGCCTGCGAAGGAAGTCATCCCGGTCCTCATCCGTCCGCGCGACGATCTGCTGCCGCGCGGCCTTGATGCCGTTCACGAAACCCTGCGGCGAGGAATTAGCGAAACGGGTCAGCGCCGGGGCCGCTTCATGGGCGAAGCGCGAGGCGGCGTATTTCGAGTGGCGGATCTTGATCTCCTGAAAATCTTCGACGCCCCAGAGGTTGCGGTTCTGGCAGACGGCCCGCAGGTAGAAGCTCGCCATGCCGAGTGTCTTGGCCCCGACCTCGGAGTTCCAGCAATAGAAGCCCCGGAAGTAGAGATCAGGGGAGCCATCAGGCAGGCGGCCCGCCTCGATCGGATTGTGATCGTCGACCAGGAACAGGAAGACATCGCGGTCAGAGGCATAAAGCGTGGTCGTGTCGCGGCTGATCTCGACATCTGGGTTGTAGACCCCGGTCGACCAGTCGAGCACGCCCGGCACCTTCCAGCGCGTGTCGCCGGTGCCATTGCCCGCGATGCGCTGCACCGCCTCGACCAGTTCGTGGTCA
Source organism: Pseudodonghicola sp. (assembly GCA_050177915.1). Classification (GTDB taxonomy): domain Bacteria; phylum Pseudomonadota; class Alphaproteobacteria; order Rhodobacterales; family Rhodobacteraceae; genus Pseudodonghicola. The sequence goes on from JBFXGQ010000082.1 coordinate 10,131, forward strand.
TGGATGCGGCCGTAGTCGGGGCCAGTCACCGCGCGCAATTCAGTGCGGCCATCCTCGGTCTCGAAGGTCTTCACCTGCTCTGCGCGGTGGTTGGTTAGGCCGTATTGCAGGTTGATCCCCGCCAGTGGCGCGGGCAGTTGCCGCAGGTAGGAGGCCGGTGCGCCGACGATGCTGGCAAGCTGGCCGAAGGCCCAGTGCGTAGGTGCCACCGGTTCATGTGCTTTCGGCAGGACCAGATGTAGCCGCTCGGCGCTGTCGCGCGCGGCCTCGACTCGGATGTCCGCCGTCTGCACCACCCGGCTGCGGCTGCGCTCGGACCGACCCTTCACATTGGCCCAGAGATCGTCGAGCGACAGATACCGCTCGTCGTCGGGGCGGTTGAACCATTCGGACGACACTCGCCCGTTCCGCTCACCCCGGCTCACATCCACCTTCCAGCCACCGGCTCGCGCCGGCGCGACCGGATCCAGAACTTCCACAACGCCCATCGGCTATCTCCCGTGACAGGCGCCGGGAGCCACTCTCCCGAGCCTTTAACCCGTCACCGGGAAACCGGCACTCCTCTCACTCTAGAAGGCGGTCAGTCGCTAAGGTCATCATGAATGGCAGCTTCGCCCTCTCGCGCGCCTGCTGGCTGGTCACCTACCCGCTGGCCGGCGGGATCGGCGCCGGTGCCCGGTCTGTGCGTCACGGCGCTCATCGGCGCGGCTGGCCTCGTTGCGGTGCTGCGCCTCTGGCCCGCGAACGATCAGACGTTCTTGCGGCACGACCTTCCTGACCTGTCCGCCGATTATCTCCACCTGTCGGAACACGGGCCCCACCACACCCATGCCGTCTTCATCGACACCCTGCATCGCCGTTGGCCGAAGGCGGCATGAAGCACGGGCGACACAATTGTCAGGCGGCCAGATAGCGGGTGAAGACCTCGGTTGAGCCATCGCGGCCGATCAGCAGGACGTCGTAGGCCTCGCGGCTGTCCTCCGGTCCCATGCCGGGCGATCCATAGGGCATCCCAGGCACGGCAAGCCCGATCGCGTCCGGCCGCTCCTCGAGCAGGCGCCGGATATCGGCCGCAGGGACATGGCCTTCGAGCACATAGCCCTCGATCATCCCTGTGTGGCAGGAGATCATTCTTTGAGGCACACCCACTTCGGCCTTGTAGGTCATCAGGAGCGTGCCGTAGCGCTCC
>JBFXGQ010000083.1:0-11251 GCA_050177915.1 Pseudodonghicola sp.
GCCATCATGCCATCGGCCAGCGCCTTGTAGCCGCGCCGCTCGCGCCCCTTGTCGAAGAAACGCGACAGCGCGGTCTCGTCGCCATTGAGGAACTTCCAGGTGGCGACCAGCAGCGACAGCAGCTTGAGCAGCAGCCAGACCGCCACCAGCAGCGCCAGCAGCGCGATCACCGATTGCAACGGCCCCAGCGTGTATTCGGTGCCGGCAACGGTGATCTGCATGCCACCGCTCATTTCCATGAGCAGGCTGGCACCAAAGGCGAGCGCGGCGACGATGGCGACGAAGAAAAGGATTTTCAGCAGCGACCACAGCATGTCAGGCCCCTCAATTCGTGTTCAGGCGTTGCGCCAGATCGTCGGCGGCAGCGATGGCGGCGACCCGCAGGCGGGCCAGCGCGGTCCAGTCGGTCATGGCGTCGCGGGCGGTCTGGGGCAGGGTGTCGACCTCGGTCAGCGCCTCGGCCAGATGGCCCTGCGTCAGCGCCGCCTCAGCGCGCGACAGCACGGCGTCGGGATCGTCGCCGGCGCGCGGCGCGACCGAGCGGGCGCCGAGCTGTCGCTGCAGGAAGGCGGTCAGGCTGCGGTCGGCGCCCTTGGTCTCGGCCCGGGCGGCGGCCAGCGCCGCGCGCGCGGCGGGGGCGAAACCGTCGCGCAGCGCGCTCAGGGTAACGACGCCCTCGGTGGCGGTGGCAACCAGCGCCTCGGGCACCGTCACGCCGCCCTGGCGCAGCTGATCCAGCAGGCTGCCATAGGGGGCGCCGCTGTCCAGCGCCGCGCGCAGCTGCGCCAGCGCGGTGCGGTTGGCGGCCAGCTGGGCGGTCTCGGCGGCGCGGGCCTCGGTCGCGCGGGCCTCGGCCACCATCTTCTCGACCTCGGCGCGCTGATCGGCCAGCACCTGCCGGGTGGCAGCCAGCTCGCGCTCATAGGCGGCGACCGCCTCCGGCGCGGCGCCTTCGGCAACCGGGCGCCGTTCCAGTTCGGTCAGGCGGCTGTCCAGCCCGGCGATGCGGTCGGCCAGCGGCGCGACGCTGCCACGCAGCTCCTCCATCGCCGCCCGGGCGGTGGCGGAGGTGTCGGACAGCTGTTTCAGCTGCGCTTCGAGCGGCGCCAGATCCGGGGCCCGCGCTACCGAAAGATCGGCGCGCAGGGTCTCGATCGCCTTGGCCTGATCGGCCAGCCGCGCCTCAAGCGCCGCGGCGGAGGTCGAGGATTTCAGCGCCGCGGGCAGATAGGGGTCGAGGAGATCGGTCTTGGCCGCGGCAAATCCCAGGGCCGCGGCGACGATGCCGCCGATCAGCGCAGGCAGGAAACCGCCGCGTTTCTCGATCACCCGCTCCACCGCCGCGGGGGCGGGCTGCGAGGCAGGAGTCTCGGCCTCGATCTCGGGCGCAGCGACCGGCTCGGCGGCTTCGGCTTCGGCTTCGGCTTCGGCTTCGGCTTCGGCTTCGGCTTCGGGGGCCGGCTCCTCGATCACCACGGGGGCGTCAAGCCCCACCTCGGCACCGCTGTCGGCACCGGCCTCTTCGGGCGCCGGACGCGCGGGCGTCTCGGGTGCGCCAGCGGCGGGTTGGTCTCCGGCTTCGCTGCCGGCGTCGATGCCCGGCTGGACCTGCGGCTTGGCCTCGGCCTCAGCCCCGGGTTTCGGATCGGTCTTGTCGGCCACCCTGAAATCCCCTCCGATTCTCAAACAGATAATTGGCGCAATGCGTTCGGCACACCCTACTGCGCGGCGCCGGGGCCCTCAAGCCGCGACGCCCGGGCAACCAGCGTTTCGACCGCCGCCGTCATCGCCGCCGCATCCGGGTGCCCGGCCACGATCAGCGCCGCAGGGTGCATGTTTTCAACGGCTTCCGCCGCCGCCGGGCTGATCGCCGCGAGATAGAGCGGGGCGGAACCGCCGCCGATGTCGGCAAATTGTCGCGCGGTACGGGGTGAGAACAGCGGCACGATCACCGGCTCCTTCGCCGCCAGCGCCGCGCGGGCCTGCGCGGTCAGCGGCAGCAGGCGCTGGTCATAGACGGGCAGGGCGCGGGTTTCGATGCCGCCGGCAGTCAGCCTCCCGGCGATATCGCCGCGCGCATGCACCCCGCGCAGATGCAGCAGCGGCGCCTCGGGTCGCAGCCGCAGCAGGGCGGCGATCAGACGTTCGGCATCGGGGCAGGTGACGCGCGGCGGCCAGCCGGCGGCGCGGGCGGCCTCGGCGGTCTGTTCGCCGACGCAATAGGCCGGCAGGCCGGTGGGGGTGCCGGCGCGCGCCGCGGCCTCGACCCCGTTGGCCGAGGTGAAGATCACCCCGCGCAGACCCTCGGCCGGCACGGCGACCGCCAGCGGCACGATCTCCAGCAACGGCGCATGGATCACCGTCAGCTGCGCCCTGAGCGCGGCGGGCAGCCCGGCGACGAACCGCTCGGCCGCCGGGCGGGGGCGTGTCATCAGAAGCGTCGGCATCCGGCCCTCGGGATTGTTTGCCAGGATGCGGAGTGATACCTGCCTGACCAGGCGGATACAACGGCCGGGACCGATGACGCAGACGATTACCATATTGGGGCTGGAGAGCAGCTGCGACGATACCGCCGCGGCGGTGGTGCGGCAGGGCGACGGGCCGGCAGAGATCCTGTCCTCGGTCGTCTATGGCCAGACCGAGCTGCACAGCGCCTTCGGCGGCGTGGTGCCGGAACTGGCGGCACGGGCACATGCCGAGAAGGTCGACCTTTGCGTGGCCGAGGCGATGGAGCGGGCGGGGCTGGATTTCGCCGATCTCGACGCCGTGGCGGTCACCGCCGGCCCCGGGCTGATCGGCGGCGTGCTGGCCGGGGTGATGTGCGCCAAGGGCATCGCGGCGGCGACCGGCCTGCCGCTGGTGGGTGTCAACCATCTGGCCGGCCATGCGCTGACCCCACGGCTGACCGACGGGGTGGGGTTTCCCTATCTGATGCTGCTGGTCTCGGGCGGGCATTGCCAATATCTGATCGCCAAGGGGCCGGAGGAATTCACCCGCCTCGGCGGCACCATCGACGACGCGCCGGGCGAGGCCTTCGACAAGGCCGCCCGTCTGCTGGGGCTGCCGCAGCCCGGCGGTCCGTCGGTCGAGGCCGAGGCGAAGGCGGGCGATGCCAAGCATTTCCGCTTCCCGCGGCCGCTGCTGGACCGCGACGACTGCAACCTGTCGTTCTCGGGGCTGAAGACCGCGCTGTTGCGGGCGCGCGATCAGATCGTCGCCGAAAAGGGTGGGCTGACCCGCGCCGACCGCGCCAATCTTTGCGCCGGCTTCCAACAGGCGATTGTCGATGTGCTGGCGGAGAAGACCCGCCGGGCGCTGCGGATCTATCTGGCGGAAAACCCCGCCGATCCGGTGCTGGCGGTGGCCGGCGGCGTGGCGGCGAATGGCGCCATTCGCGCGGGGTTAGAGACTGTTTGCACTGAGATGGGCGTGCAGTTCACCGCGCCGCCGCTGAAGCTGTGCACCGACAACGCGGCGATGATCGCCTATGCCGGGATCGAACGCTTCGCCCGTGGCGAGCGCGACGATCTGACCCTTGTGGCCCGGCCGCGGTGGCCGCTGGACAAGGCAAGTCCCGCACTCCTCGGCGGCGGCAAGAAGGGGGCCAAGGCATGACCGTTTCCGTCCTCGGCGCCGGGGCCTTCGGCACGGCGATGGCGATTTCGCTGGCGGGCAAGGGGGCAGTGACGCTGTGGTCCCGCGATGCGGGTCATGTGGCCGAGATGGCGGCGAGCCGCGAAAACGCCCGCCGCCTGCCCGGGATGCCCTTTCCCGAGACCATTGCCGTGACCTCCGATCTGGCCCAGGCAGCACAAAACCGCGTCCTGCTGCTGGCGGTGCCGATGCAACAGTTGCGCCGGATGCTGGACGCCCATCGCGCCGATCTGGCCGGCAAGGTGCTGGTCGCCTGCTGCAAGGGGATCGAGCTGACCACCGGCCTCGGCCCCATCGAGGTGATGCGCGAGGCACTGCCCGAGGCCCGCCATGCGCTGCTGACCGGGCCGAGCTTCGCCGCCGATATCGCCAAGGGGCTGCCCACCGCGCTGACCCTGGCCTGCGCCGACCCGGATCTGGGAAAATCCCTGCAACAGAGCCTGAATACCGCCAATCTGCGTCTCTATCGCACCACCGATACGCTGGGGGCAGAGATCGGCGGGGCCCTGAAGAACGTGATCGCCATCGCCTGCGGCGCGGTGATCGGCGCCGGGCTGGGCGACAGCGCCCGCGCCGCGCTGATGACGCGCGGCTATGCCGAAATGCAGCGGCTGGCGCGGCATCTGGGGGCAGAGGCGGATACGCTGGCGGGGCTGTCCGGGTTCGGCGATCTGGCGCTGACCTGCACCTCGACGCTGTCGCGCAATTACCGGCTGGGGCTGGCGCTGGGGCGGGGCGAGGTCTTTGACCCGACTGTCACCGTCGAAGGCGCGGCAACCGCCCATGCCACCGATGCCAAGGCCCGGGCCATCGGCCTCGATATGCCGATCACCGCTTGCGTGGTCGGGCTGTTGGACGGAAAACTGACCCTCGACGCGGCGATGACCGCGCTTTTGACCCGACCCCTCAAGGAGGAATGACATGCTGATCGCCCTGATCGCCCGCGACAAAGCCGGTGCGCTGCAAATCCGCAAGGACACCCGCGAGGCCCATCTGGCCTATCTGCAATCGACCGGCGTGGTGTCGCAGGCGGGCCCGCTGATCGTCGATGGCGACATGGCCGGGTCGCTGGTGATCCTCGACGTCGCCGCTATGGCCGCGGCCGAAGACTGGGCCGCGAACGATCCCTATGCCAAGGCGGGCCTGTTCGACAGCGTCGAGCTGATCGAATGGAAGAAGGTGATCTGATGGCCTATTGGCTGTTCAAATCCGAGCCCTCGACCTGGAGCTGGGCCGATCAGGTCGCCAAGGGCGCCGAGGGCGAGGAATGGGACGGCGTGCGCAACTATCAGGCGCGCAATTTCATGCGGGCGATGAAGCTGGGCGACAAGGGCTTTTTCTATCACTCGCAGAGCGAGAAGGCGATCGTCGGGCTGATCGAGATCTGTGCCGAGGCGCATCCCGACAGCAAGGCCGGTGATCCGCGCTGGGAATGTGTCGATATCCGCGCGTTAGAGCCTGTTCGTCACCCCGTCACGCTGGAGCAGATCAAGGCCGACCCGGCGCTGGCCGATATGGTCCTGGTCAAGAGCTCGCGCCTGTCGGTGCAGCCGGTGACCGAGGCCGAATGGCGCCATATCTGCGCGCTGGCCGGGGTGTTGCCGGACTGATCCGGGCCGCGGCGGATGGCAAAAGGGGCGCCCTTGGGCGCCCCTTCGCGTTCAGGTCTTCAGCCTTACTTGGCGGCCAGCAGCTCCGGCACCGACAGCAGGATGAATTCGTTGTTGGCGGCGACGCCCGGTTCCCGCCCGCCGGAGAACGGCAGGTTGTTGTCGTTGGCGACGATGATATGGGTATCGTCCACCGCGATCACGTCCTCAATGGTGAAGAACGGGAAGGTGAACGGGCCTTCGGCGGGTTTCATGCCGGCCAGCGCCTTGCCGTCGGGATCGGCGATGTTCAGCAGGTCGATATGGGCGATGCGGCGCATGAAGCCGTCGGCGTCGATATCGGCGGTGTCGACCAGAACGATGTTCTTGACCTTCGCGGGCTTGGGATAGCAGGCCGAGGTATCGGTGGCGCCCTCGGCACAGGCGCGGGCGGCATCGCCTTCGCCGTTGTCGCGTTCGATCACCAGCGCGCGGGTGCCGTCGATGAAATTGAAATCACCGATCGCGGTGGCGCCGTCGGTCAGCGCGAATTTCACGCTTTCCCCGGTCCATTCCGCCTTGTTGGTGTCGAATTTGATGACCCGCAGGAAATTGCCCTCGGTCTTGCCGTCCGCACCCAGCAGCGGTTTTTCCAGCATCGCCCAGAGCAGGCCGGTGCCCGGCTGCAGCGCCATGCCCTCGTAACCGCCGGAGCGTTGCACCTGGTAATCCTTGCCGGCTTCGGCGGGGACATAGACACTGTAGGTGTCGGGGCCGTGCAGTTCCTTGCCGTCCAGCAGGGTCGGGTAGACCGCCTTGACCACACCGTCGAGCCCGGCGCGGATGATATAGGGGCCGAATTCCTCGCCGATCCAGACTTCGCCGTTCAGCACCTGGATCGATTCCAGATCGAAATCGGCGCCGGTCAGATAGCGGCTCTTGCTGCCGTCATAGGTGATGCGGAACGGCACCTTGTGGTCCGGGTCCGACAGAAAGATGGTGTCGCGACGCTCGACCGCGCCGTTGGCGAAATCGGGGGCCATCTTGTGGAAGAACAGCATGGCGTCGGGGCTGTTGCGCTTGCTGCCGTAGCCGTTGTCGGTCAGCGCATAGATGCTGCCGTCCTCGGCCGGGGTCATGGCAAAGCCGGACATGCCCTGCATCGGCTGGCCGATGAAGGGCAGCGCAATGCCGGTGTCGTGGCCGCCATAGGCCTTGCCGACATTGCCCATGACGCTCATCGGATCGTCGTTGCGGGTCTTGCCGGTGAACTTGCCGGAAACCCAGGCGTCGCGCGGCGCGTCGGCCGGCGGGGTGATCAGGGTCAGCGCCGGGATATAGGCATGGCCGGCGAGGGTGGCGGGATAGGTTTCCTCGGCCACGGCCGGGGCGGCGAAGGCGCTGGCCAGCGCAAGAACGGAGAGCGAGAGACGCATCTTGAATATCCTTTTTGGATGTCGTGATGCGCTGCAGGTACGCGGGGCAGGTAACACTCACATGGCCGTGATGTGTCGGTTCTGTAATCTGTTTCCCGATCTGTCGCGCTTCTGAATTTTCGTCTCAACAATCTGAAAAGAAACGACAAAGCTTTGCAGCATCTCGTTTGAAACGAAAAACGCCCCGCGACTGCGGGGCGTTTCCAAAGACCTGAAGTCTTCCGATCAGTAACGGTAGTGTTCCGGCTTGAACGGGCCTTCCGGGCTGACGCCGATATAGGCGGCCTGTTCCGGGGTCAGCTTGGTCAGCTTGGCGCCGACCTTGGCCAGATGCAGCGCGGCAACCTTCTCGTCCAGATGCTTGGGCAGGACGTAAACCTCGTTCTTGTACTGGTCGCCCTTGGTCCAGAGCTCGATCTGCGCCAGCGTCTGGTTGGTGAAGCTGGCCGACATCACGAAGGAGGGGTGGCCGGTGGCGTTGCCGAGGTTCAGCAGGCGGCCTTCGGACAGCAGGATGATGCGGTTGCCCGAGGGCATCTCGATCATGTCCACCTGGTCCTTGATGTTGGTCCACTTGTGGTTCTTCAGCGCGGCGACCTGGATCTCGTTGTCGAAGTGGCCGATGTTGCCGACGATGGCCATATCCTTCATCTCGCGCATATGCTCGATGCGGATGATGTCCTTGTTGCCGGTGGTGGTGACGAAGATGTCGGCCGTGGCTACGACGTCTTCCAGCAGCACCACCTCGAACCCGTCCATCGCCGCCTGCAGGGCGCAGATCGGATCGGCCTCGGTGACCTTGACCCGGGCGCCGGCGCCGCGCAGCGAGGCGGCAGAGCCCTTGCCCACGTCGCCATAACCGCAGACCACGGCCACCTTGCCGGCCATCATGGTGTCGGTGGCGCGGCGGATACCGTCGACCAGCGATTCCTTGCAGCCGTATTTGTTGTCGAACTTCGACTTGGTGACGCTGTCGTTCACGTTGATGGCGGGGAAGGGCAGGTGGCCTTTCTCCATCATCTGATACAGACGGTGAACGCCGGTGGTGGTTTCCTCGGACACGCCCTGGATCATGTGGCGCTGCTTGGTGAACCAGCCGGGGCTGGCCTCAAGCCGCTTCTTGATCTGGGCGAACAGCGCGACCTCTTCTTCCGAGGTGGGGGTGGCGATCAGATCGGTTTCGCCTTCCTCGACCCGCGCGCCCATCAGGATGTAGAGCGTGGCGTCGCCGCCGTCATCGAGGATCATGTTGGCGCCGCCCTCGTCGAACTGGAAGATCCGGTCGGCATAGTCCCAGTATTCCTCCAGCGTCTCGCCCTTGATGGCGAAGACCGGGATGCCGGCCTTGGCGATGGCCGCGGCGGCGTGGTCCTGGGTCGAGAAGATGTTGCACGAGGCCCAGCGGACCTCGGCGCCGAGCGCCACCAGGGTCTCGATCAGCACGGCGGTCTGGATCGTCATGTGCAGCGAGCCGGCGATGCGCGCGCCCTTCAGCGGCTGCGCGGCGCCGTATTCCTCGCGCAGGGCCATCAGGCCCGGCATTTCGGTTTCGGCGATGTCCAGCTCTTTACGGCCGAAATCGGCCAGCGCGATGTCCTTGACGATGTAATCGGATGACATGTGTAGGCTTTCCCTGAATGCGATGCTTGCCCGGCAGATAGCATCCGGGGCGCGAACGGACAAGCGCAGCCCTGAAAACCGGGCAATTGGGCGCAAAGCGTCGTTGCGCCGGATGGGTCAAAGGGTACATAAGCGGCACCCGACTCCCTGACCGCGCACCCGAAGGCTGTCCCGATGAAACAACCCCGCGCCTGGCAACGCATGCTCTCCGGTCGCCGGCTCGATCTGCTGGACCCGACGCCGGTGGATATCGAGATCGCGGATATCGCCCATGGGCTGGCCTTCGTGGCGCGGTGGAACGGGCAGACGCACGGGGATTATGCCTATTCGGTGGCCGAGCATTCGCTGCTGGTGGAAACGCTGTTCGGCCGGATCGCACCGGCGGCGCCGGTGCAATGGCGGCTGGCGGCGTTGCTGCATGACGCGCCGGAATATGTGATCGGCGACATGATCTCGCCGGTCAAGGCGGCGGTCGGGTCGGGCTATGGCGAGCTGGACGCGCGGCTGGCGGCGGCGATTCACATCCGCTTCGGCCTGCCGGCGGCGATCCCGGCCAAGGTGAAGAAGCAGATCAAGAAGGCCGACCGCATCAGCGCCTGGATGGAGGCGGTGCAGATCGCGGGCTTTTCCGCGGCGGAGGCGAGCAAGTTCTTCGGCCAGCCGGACAGCGCGCTGACCGAGGGGCTGAGCATCCGCCTGCGGCCGCCGACCGAGGTGCGCGCAGCCTATACCGCGCGCCATGCGGCGCTGCTCGCCGAGCTGGGTTAATCCGCCGCTGCGGCGGTGGCGGCGTCGCCGGTCCCCGACCGGGCGACGCGTCGGGCCTGCCGCATCGCCTGCACCCGCTGACGCACGTAATAGGGCGACTCAACAAAGGTCTCGTTGCCGCCCAGCCCCTTTTCGGTCAGGATCTGCTGCCGCTCTGCCTCGGTCAGCCGCGGCCAGCGCAGCCCGGGGCGCACGAAACCGGCCTCGCCCAGCACCCGGCCCAGCACCTCGTGGTCGATCTCGCCGAAGGACAGGCGGTTGGATTTCTTCTGCTTCGCCTTGACCCATTCGGTCCTGAGCGCGCCGATCACCACCGGCTCGGAGCCGCAGAAATGCGCCACGTTGCCGGCCAGCAGGTTGTTGGCGCCGGACTGGCGGCGCAGGATCATCGCCACCGGCTGATCGGCACGCCCCACCATGGCGAAGAGATGCAGCGCCGAGCCATCCGCCGCGATCACCTTTTTCGCCGCCTTGTAGCGGGCGAGCTGGGTGGCGATGTCATGGTTCTGCGGGTGGAAGATCTCATAGCCCTCGGCCCTGAGCAGATCCTCCAGCCGTTCCTCGCCCAGCAGCCCGCCCTTGCCCAGACCCAGTTCCGAACGGGAGATATAGATCTTCTCGGGCCCCTCGGGCTTCACATCCCTGGCAAAGCGGTGGTGGATCGCGTCGCGGAACTTGCGGGTGCCGGCGGTGATCTTGCCCAGGCCGAAGCCCTGGCCGGGCACCACCAGCTCCTCAACCCGCAGCGGCGCGTCGGCGACGCGGATCGGCAGGCCCGGCGCCATCAGCCCGATGAATTCGCGCTGAAATCCACGCACCATATCGCCCACCCTCGGGCGCTTGGGAATGAAGAGGATGCCGTCGACCGGCCGGTCGAGCTGGTCCAGCGCCCAGAGCCGGGCCGAGCTTTCCACCAGGAAATGCCCGAAATGCGCCCAGAGCACCCCACCCCAGAGCCAGCGGCCCGGCAGCGTGTCAGGCACATCGGCCGGCATCGGCGGTTCGGTGGTCAGCGGACGGTACTTGCGCCACAGCGCGCCGTGCGGACAATAGCGCCCGTCGCGGTCCAGCACGCCGGCAGCCTGGACAAAGCTGCTTTCCGCCGGCGGCACCACCAGCGCCTCGGGCAGGGTGACGATCTCCTCCGACCAACCGCCCTCGGGCAGGGGCTGATTGTCCGGCCCGAACAGGTCATCCTCGGACATCGGGTTCCTTTCAGCGCGGGCTGCGCTTGGCCAGAATGCGTTGCAACGTGCGGCGGTGCATGTTCAGCCGCCGCGCGGTCTCGGAGACATTGCGGTCGCACAGCTCATAGACCCGCTGGATATGTTCCCAGCGCACGCGGTCCGCGCTCATCGGGTTTTCCGGCGGCGGCGGCAGCTCGTCCCCGGTGGCCAGCAGCGCGTTGGTGATGTCGGTGGCATCGGCCGGTTTCGACAGATAGTCGGTGGCGCCGATCTTGACCGCGGCCACCGCGGTGGCGATGGCGCCATAGCCGGTCAGCACCACCACCCGGCAATCGGGCCGCTTCTCGCGCAGCACCTCGACCACATCGAGCCCGTTGCCATCCTCAAGCCGCAGATCGACCACCGCATAGGCGGGCGGGCGCGCAGTGGCGATCGCCTTGCCGGCGGCCACCGACCCGGCCATCTCGATGTCGAACCCGCGCTTCTCCATCGCCTTGGCCAGCCGCCGCAGAAACGGCTCGTCATCATCGACCAGCAGCAGGGATTTGTCCGCCCCGATCTCGTGCAAAGCAGGCCCGGCCATGCTTACTCCTCAGCAGGTGCTCGTTTTTCTCAGTGTCAACGAGTATTAGCAGCGCGGAGTCAAAGGTCAAAGACCCAAACTGCGCCCGCCCTCCGACCCTCACATCTTGTCGAGGAAGCAGCCGATCTTGTCGGCCATGTCCTCCGGGCTCAGGTCGCGGCGGAAAAACTCGACGAACCCGTAGTCCGGCAGCACCAGATAGGAGAAGGTCGAATGGTCGATCAGGTAATATTCCTCGTCCCCCGGCTGCTGCTTGTAATAGGTCTTATAGGCCTGGCTGGCCGCCTTGATCTGCTCGGGGCTGCCGGTCAGGCCGATCATTTTCGGATGCATGATATCGGTGAATTCGCGCAGAAGTTCGGGCGTGTCGCGCTCGGTATCCACCGAGATGAAGACCGGCGTCACATCATAACC
>JBFXGQ010000084.1:0-11166 GCA_050177915.1 Pseudodonghicola sp.
CCTCCAGACCGCCCATGTTGTAGACCTGGGCATAGCCCATGTCCTTGAGCAGCTTGCCGGCCAGCGCCGCCCGCCCGCCGGAAGCGCAATGCAGCACGATGGGGCGGTCGAATGTCAGCGCGGGATCGTGAAACTGCGTGCTCGGATCGGCACGGAACTCCAGCATCCCCCGCGGGATATGGTGAGAGCCCTGCGCGCGGCCTGCGGCCTGCAGCTCCGGCGCGTCGCGCACATCGAGCAGCAGCGCGCCCTCGGCCACCATCTGCTGCGCCCGCGCGCCGTCGATCCGCTCGACCGCGGCATTCGCCGCCCCCATCATATCCTGCAAAGTCAGTGCCATATCGGCCTCCGTTCAGACGATTTCCGCGGCAGGCTAGCATGGCGCCGGCCACAGCTCCACGGAGGAAACGAACGCGGCGGCGCGACATCGAGGCGGCCAGCGGTGCGCGGCAAGTGGTGCGCGGCAAGTGGTACGGGCGGTGGGACTCGAACCCACACGGGACAAAGCCCTTCGGATTTTAAGTCCGATATGTCTACCATTCCATCACGCCCGCAACGGAGGCCCCGATGATGTAGCGCCCCGCCCCGGCGGGCACAATCGGGATTTCGCCTGGTGGGATCTCTCCCGGTGGCGCCGGCCGCCGGCTAGGGCGCCTCGCCGCCGCCGGCCAGCGCGCCGCCCTCCTTCACCGCCTGCATGGCGACATAGGTCGAGGTGCTGGCGACATGCGGCAGGGTGGAGATCTTTTCCGCCAGCACCCGGCGGTAATCCGACATCGAGCGGGTCCGCACCTTCATCAGATAGTCGAAATTGCCGGCGATCAGATGCACCTGTTCGATCTCGCCGATGCGGGTGACGGCAGCGTTGAAGGCGGCCAGCGCCGCCTCGCGCGTGTCGGTCAGCCGCACCTCGACAAAGGCCACATGGTCCAGCCCCAGCCGGATCGGATCGACCAGCGCGCGATAGCCGGTGACCACCCCCTCAGCCTCCAGCCGCCGCAGCCGCGCCTGGGTCGGCGATTTCGACAGGCCGATGCGGCGCGCCAGATCGGCGATGGAGATGCGCCCCTCCTCCGCCAGCACCGCCAGAATCGCCTGATCGAAGCGATCGAGGTCCGGGAAGTCGTTTTGCATCGCAAATCTCCATATATTCGGTCTCTTCGACCTTCATTTTCACACTATCAGGCGAATGTCCTGCATATTCCGGAATATAAGGGCGCAAAGCACCGGAGACATGCCATGACCGCCCCCCACGCCCCCCTGCGCCAGCTGATCGACGCCCAGACCTATGCCGATCCCGATGCCGCGCTGGAGCGGCTGGTGGCGCTGGCCGATCTGTCCGAGGCCGACCGCGCCGCGATCTCGGCCCGGGCGGCGCAGCTGGTGCGCGACATCCGCGCCAGCACCGCGCCCGGGCTGATGGAGGTGTTCCTGGCCGAGTACGGCCTGTCCACCGACGAGGGCGTGGCGCTGATGTGTCTGGCCGAGGCGCTGCTGCGGGTGCCGGATGCCGAGACCATCGACGCGCTGATCGAGGACAAGATCGCGCCCAGCGACTGGGGCCGGCATCTGGGCCACTCCACCTCGCCGCTGGTCAATGCCTCGACCTGGGCGCTGATGCTGACCGGCCGGGTGCTGGACGACCGCCGCCCCAGCCCCGCCCGCGCCCTGCGCGGTGCCATCAGGCGGCTGGGAGAGCCGGTGATCCGCACCGCCGTCGGCCGCGCGATGAAGGAGATGGGCCGCCAGTTCGTGCTGGGCGAGACCATCGGCGCGGCGATGAAGCGGGCCGCGGGGATGGAGGCCAAGGGCTTCACCTATTCCTACGACATGCTGGGCGAGGCGGCGCGGACCGAGGCCGATGCCGCCCGCTATCAGCTGGCCTATTCCCGCGCCATCACCGCGATTGCCGAGGCCTGCACCCATGCCGACATCCGCGACAACCCCGGCATCTCGGTCAAGCTCTCCGCCCTGCATCCGCGCTACGAGCTGGCGCAGGAGGCCCGGGTGATGGCCGAGCTGGTGCCGCGGCTGCGGGCGCTGGCGCTGCTGGCCAAGGCCGCCAACATGGGCCTCAACATCGACGCGGAGGAGGCCAACCGCCTGACCCTGTCGCTGGAGGTGATCGACGCGGTGCTGGGCGAGCCGGCGCTGGCCGGCTGGGACGGCTTCGGCGTGGTGGTGCAGGCCTACGGGCCGCGCACCCCCTGTGCGATTGACGCGCTTTACGACATGGCGGTGCGGCATGACCGGCGGATCATGGTGCGGCTGGTCAAGGGCGCCTATTGGGATACCGAGGTCAAGCGCGCCCAGGTGGCGGGGATGGAGGGCTTCCCGGTCTTCACCCGCAAGGCCGCCACCGACGTCTCCTATATCGCCAATGCGCGCAAACTGCTGGGGATGACCGATCGGATCTATCCGCAGTTCGCCGGCCACAACGCCCATACGGTCAGCGCCATCCTGCACATGGCGGGCGAGCGTCCGTTCGAGTTCCAGCGCCTGCACGGCATGGGCGAGACGCTGCACACGCTGGTCAAGGCGCGCCATGGCCACCGCTGCCGCATCTATGCGCCGGTGGGGGCGCATCGGGATCTGCTGGCCTATCTGGTGCGCCGGCTGCTGGAGAATGGCGCCAACTCCTCCTTCGTCAACCAGATCGTCGACGAGGAGGTCCCGGCCGAAGTGGTGGCCGCCTGCCCGTTCGAGACGGTGCAGCAACCGGCCGCCGACCTGCCCACCGGGGCCGAGCTGTTCCAGCCGGAACGGCGCAATTCGCGCGGCTTCGACCTGGCCCATGCGCCGACGCTCGACCTGATCGAGGCCGCCCGGGCCCCCTTCGCCGCCCATCGCTGGCAGGCGGCGCCACTGCTGGCGGCTGAGGCCGCCCCCGAGGCGCCGCGGCCGGTGGCCAACCCGGCCCGGCCAGACGACATCCCCGGCCGTGTCGCCTGGGCCAGCGCCCAGGATATCGAGACCGCGCTGTCGCACGCTGCCCCCTGGCAGGTGCCGGCGGCGGAGCGCGCCACGGTGCTGAACCGCGCCGCCGACCTCTTTGAGGCCAACTTCGGCGAGATCTTCGCGCTGCTGGCGCGCGAGGCCGGCAAGGGGCTGCCCGATGCGGTGGCCGAGCTGCGCGAGGCGGTGGATTTCCTGCGCTACTATGCGGCCAATATCCCCGATGCGGCCGCCGCCGGGGTATTCACCTGCATCTCCCCCTGGAACTTCCCGCTGGCGATCTTCACCGGCCAGATCGCCGCCGCGCTGGCCACCGGCAACGCCGTGCTGGCCAAACCCGCCGAACAGACGCCGCTGATCGCCCATCTCGCCGTGACCTTGCTGCACGAGGCCGGGGTACCGCGCACCGCGCTGCAACTGCTGCCCGGTCTGGGCGATGTCGGCGCCGCGCTGACCTCGGATCCGCGGGTCGGCGGCGTGGCCTTCACCGGCTCCACCGAGACCGCGCGGAAGATCCGCGCCGCCATGGCCGATCACCTCGCCCCCGGCGCGCCGCTGATCGCCGAGACCGGCGGGCTGAACGCGATGATCGTGGACAGCACCGCGCTGCCGGAACAGGCGGTGCAGGCGATCGTCGAAAGCGCCTTCCAGTCGGCGGGACAACGCTGTTCCGCCCTGCGTTGCCTCTATGTGCAGGAGGATGTGGCCGACGACCTGCTGACCATGCTCAAGGGCGCGATGGACACCCTCTCGCTCGGCGATCCCTGGCAGCTCAGCACCGACGTGGGCCCGGTGATCGACGCCGAGGCGCAGGCGGAGATCGCCGCCCATATCGACCGCGCCCGCGGCGCCGGCCGGGTGCTGAAGGAATTGCAGCTGCCGCAGGGCGGTACCTTCGTCTCGCCGACGCTGATCGCGGTCGAGGGCATCGCCGATCTGGAGAAGGAGGTTTTCGGCCCCGTCCTGCATGTCGCCCGCTTCCGCGCCGGCGAATTGGACAAGGTCATCGCGGCGATCAACGCCACCGGCTACGGGCTGACCTTCGGGCTGCAGACCCGGATCGACGACCGCGTCCAGCATGTGACCGAGCGGCTGCATGCCGGCAATATCTACGTCAACCGCAACCAGATCGGCGCCATCGTCGGCTCCCAGCCCTTCGGCGGCGAGGGGCTGAGCGGCACCGGACCCAAGGCCGGCGGGCCGAACTACCTGCCGCGGTTCTGCGTCCCCGACCGGCAGCGGGCCGACGCGGCATGGCCGGGCGCCATGACCGAGCTGCCGGCGCCCGAGGGGATCGCGGCACCGCCCGGGCCGACCACCCTGCCCGGCCCCACCGGCGAATCGAACCGGCTGATGCTGGTGGCGCGCCCGCCGCTGCTGTGCCTCGGCCCCGGGGCCGAGGCGGCGGCGGCCCAGGCGCAGGCGGTGCGCGATCTGGGTGGGCAGGCGATCCGCGCCACCGGCATGATCGACCTGCACCGGCTGGCGCATCTGGAGGGCATCGGCGGCGTGCTCTGGTGGGGCGACACCGACACCGGGCGCCAGATCGAACAGGCGCTGTCGCGGCGCGCCGGCCCGATCCTGCCGCTGATCCCCGGCCGCCCCGACCGCGCCCGGGTGATGGGCGAACGTCACATCTGCGTCGACACCACGGCGGCGGGCGGCAATGCCGCGCTGCTGGGCGGAATGAGCTGACGCCGCGGCGAAGTCGGCTTGACGCGGGGCCGGTTTGCCCCCAGCTTCGCGTCATGCTGCCGATCCGCGATCACAACCCCTCAGGGCGCACGCCATTCGTCGTCTACGCCCTGATGGCGATCAATATCGGCGTGTTCCTGACCTATGCCGGCCTGCCCGAGCGGCAGCTGCTGCAACAGATCTATGTGCCCTATGCGCTGATCCCGGCCCGGCTGGGCTATGGCGAGGGGTTCGCGACCCTGATCACCTCGACCTTCCTGCATGGCGGCGTGCTGCATCTGGCCGGCAACATGCTGTTCCTGTGGATCTTCGGCGACAATCTCGAGGACGAGATGGGGCACGTGGGCTTTCTGCTGTTCTACCTCGCCTGCGCGGTGGGGGCCGGGCTGATCCATGTGCTGGCCTCGCCCGGCTCGATGGTGCCGACGGTGGGCGCCTCGGGCGCCATCGCGGGGGTGATGGGCGGCTATCTGCTGCTCTACCCCAAGGCGCGGGTCGATATCCTGATCATCCTGGTGATCTTCTTCCGCATCATCGCGATCCCGGCCTGGCTGATGCTGGGGCTGTGGCTGGGGATGCAGCTGCTGGGCGGCTTCAACGCCGATCCCAATGCCGGCGGCGTCGCCTATTGGGCCCACGCCGGCGGCTTCGTGGTGGGGATGATCCTGACGCTGCCGGTCTGGCTGCGGCGGGGCGGCACCGGCTTCTGGAACCGCAATCAGGGACTGCCGCCGCACCCGCAGGCGCGCTACAAGCTCAGCCCGAGCCGGATCCCGCGGGTGCCGCGCCGATGACGACGACGACGATCACCGACAGCCCCGAGACCCGCCTTGCCCGCTGCCATTGCGGCGCCGTGGTGATCGAGGCCTATCTGCCCCATGGCCTGGCCTCGGCCCGGCGCTGCGACTGTTCGATCTGCCGCCGGCGCGGCCCCGGTGCGGTGACCGCGCTGACCGACCGCGTAAGGGTGCTGCAGGGCGCAGACAACCACGGGCTCTACACCTGGGGCAGCCACACGGCGAAACATTACTTCTGCAGGACCTGCGGCATCTACACCCATCATCAGCGCCGCTCGGACCCGGCCGAATGCGGCATCAACATCGGCTGCCTCGACGGCATCGACCCGCGCGATTTCGGCGACATTCCCTGGGTCGACGGCATTCACCACCCCAACGACCGCTGAGACAGGCGCCCCGCGCGGCCCCGCCCATCGGGCCGGCAGATGTGGTATATTGGTCGTTAACGAATCCGCAAGCGCCCGAGTGACCGTGATGCCACGCCACCTTCCCTCCTGGCTGCTGACCGCTGCGCAAGCGATGACCACGCTCGGAGTTCGGGCGGAGGCGCCGTGGCAACGGCGCGCGCAGATCACCATCAACGTCTCGGCCTATGCAGTCGCGGTCTCGACACTGGTCTACGCGATCATCTACGCGCTCTATGATTATGAGACCCTGCGCGGCCTGGTGATCGCCAATCTGGTGATGGCCTGCGCCATGCCGATCATCCCGTTCCTGCATCGCTGGCAGGAGCTGGTCAGCGGCACCGCCCTGCTGGCCGTGGTCTACGGCGGGATGTTCTATATCATCGCCGATCTCGGTCGCGATGCCGGGGTGCAAACCAATTACATCGCCGGCGCCGCCATCTGCACGCTGATCTATTCCGCCCGGCACCGGCTGCTGGGGATGATCTATGCGATCCTGTCCTTCGCGCTCAATCTCGCCTGCTGGGCCTGGCTGCCCTCGGATCCGCAGATGGTGGCAGAGCACCCGTTTCTCTATCTCAGCGCCTATTCCTTCACCCAGATCAGTGCGGTCGGCATCGTGGCGCTGACGCTCTATTACATGATGAACGTGGCGGCGCGCGCCGAGACCGCCTCAAGCCGGCTGGTCGACAACATGCTGCCGCCCACCATCGCCGAACGCCTGAAGAGCGGCCATCACGAGCCGATCGCCGAGAACCACACAGATGTCACCGTGCTGATCGCCGATCTGGCCGATTTCACCGCCTATGCCCACGACCACGCGCCCGAGCAGGTGGTGAGCCTGCTGAACAGCCTGTTCGCCACCTATGACGCGCTGGCCCGGCAGCACCGGCTGGAAAAGATCAAGACCATCGGCGACGGCTATCTGGCGGCGGCGGGGCTGCTGGACAAGATCCCGGAGCCGACCGCGCGCGCCCTGCGGATGGGCCAGGACATGATCGCCGCGACCGCGCTGATCGCGGCGCACGCGGGGATCGGCCTGCGCGTCGGGCTGCATGTGGGGCCGGTGACCTCGGGGGTGATCGGAACGTCGAAATTCGCCTTCGACATCTGGGGCGACACGGTGAACACCGCGTTCCGCCTGCAGGAATGCGCGCCGAAGAACCGGGTGCAGCTGTCGGATCAGGCGCGGCGGTGCCTCGGCGGCACGGTGCCGCTGACGCCGCGCGGCCCGCTGCAGATCCGCGGCATCGGCCGGGTCGAGGCCTGGCTGGCGCCCGAGCTGAAGCGCCGGCGGCCGCCGGCGGGGCGTCTCAGCCCCGGATGATCTTGGAAAAGGTGTTGAACACCGGCTCGTTGGCGCAGATCACCTCGCCATCGTCCAGAATGTTGCCCTCGGGGTCCAGCGGCTGCACCAAGCCGCCCGCCTCGCGCACCAGGATGATGCCGGCGGCCATATCCCAGGGGTTCAGACGGCGTTCCCAGAAGCCTTCGTAGCGGCCGGCGGCGACATAGGCCATGTCCAGCGCCGCCGCGCCCCAGCGGCGCACGCCGGCGCAGGTCGGCATCAGCCGCGCCAGATCCTGCAGGGTCGCCGGCAGGTCCGAGCGGCCGCCGAACGGCAGGCCGGTGGCGAAGACGGATTCGATCATCCGGTGCCGCCCCGACACCCGCAGGCGCATGTCGTTCATCCAGGCGCCGGCGCCCTTCTCGGCAAAGAACATCTCGTCCTTGGCGGCGTCGAAGATCACGCCGGCGACCACCTGCCCCTTGTGCTCCAGCGCGATCGAGATCGCCCAGTGCGGCAGCCCGTGCAGAAAGTTGGTGGTGCCGTCCAGCGGATCGACGATCCAGCGCCGGGTCGGGTCCTCGCCGGCGATCTCGCCACCCTCCTCGGCCAGCCAGCCATAGGTCGGGCGGGCGCCCAGCAGTTCCTGCTTCAGGATCGCTTCCGCCGCGATATCGGCCTTGGACACGAAGTCGCCGGCGCCCTTCATCGACACCTGGAGGTTCTCCACCTCGCGGAAGTCCTTGACCAGCGACCGCCCCGCCTTGCGCGCGGCCTTGATCATGATGTTGAGGTTGGCGCTGCCAATCATCGTTCCGGCTCCTGTTCGGTCAGGTCGCGCTTGTCCGCGCGTGGGGATCTGGGATCTGGGGATCAGATCGCGCGTATACGCGGGCGCGCGCGCCTTGCCAACCGCAAATGATAGCGCCCGCGCCGGCGGGCTGCCGCCACGTTCCGCCCCGCCCGGCTTGCCAAGCCCGGCCGCAGTCGGCACCGTGCGCCCGACAAGCGCGAAGAGGAGACGCCGCAATGACCGACCAGATGTACCGCGTGGCCCTGGCCAGCCGCCCCAGCGGCGCGCCGACCGCCGAGAACTTCCGCTATGAGCCGGTGGCGATGCCCGAACCCGCCGAGGGCGAGGTGCTGGTGCGGGTGCATTACATGTCGCTGGACCCCTATATGCGGGGCCGGATGGACGACGCCAAATCCTACGCCGCCCCGGTGCCGGTCGGTGGCACCATGGAGGCCGGCGCGGTGGGCGAGGTGATCGCGTCGAAAAGCCCCGCCTTCAAGCCCGGCGATTTCGCCTTCGGCATGTTCGGCTGGGCCACCCACGGCTGCCTGCCGGCGAAGCTGCTGCGCAAGCTCGACCCGGCGGAGGCGCCGATCACCACTGCGCTCGGCGTGCTGGGGATGCCCGGCTTCACCGGCTGGCACGGGCTGACCGCGCTCGGCAAACCCAAGGCGGGCGAAACGCTGGTGGTCGCCGCTGCCACCGGGCCGGTGGGCTCGATGGTGGGTCAGGTGGCGAAACTGGCGGGGCTGCGCACCGTGGGCATCGCCGGCGGCGCCGACAAATGCCGGATGGCGACCGACACCTTCGGCTTCGACACCTGTCTCGACCACCGCGCCTTTGCCACCGCCCGCGATCTGCGCGGCGCCCTGTCCGAGGCCTGCCCGGACGGCATCGACATCTATTTCGAGAATGTCGGCGGCAAGGTGCTGGAGGCGGTGATGCCGCTGATGAACAACTTCGGCCGGATCCCGATCTGCGGCATGATCGCCTGGTACGACGCCGGCGCGCTGGGGGCCGGCGCCGCCTCCGAGGGGCTGACCGCCCCGGCGCTGTGGCGCAATATCCTGGTCAAGTTCCTGTCGGTGAACGGCTTCATCATCTCGAACCACTTCGACCGCTTCCCCGCCTTCATGGCCGAGATCGCGCCGAAGGTCGCCAGCGGCGAGATCCGCTATGTCGAGGATGTCGCTGAGGGGCTGGAAAACGCCCCCGCCACCTTCATGTCGATGCTGAAGGGCGGCAACCACGGCAAGCAGATCGTCAAGGTCATCTGACCGCTGCGCGGGCGGGCGGGCGCTGCCCGCCCGTTCTGCGGCTCGCCATCGCCTGAAATCCTGCTAAACTCAATCGGATAAGCAGGCGGACGACCCGGAATGATCACGCAAAAGACCAAATACGCGCTCAAGGCCCTGATGGTGCTGGCCGACGAGAAGGCCGGCACCGGCGAGGCGCTGAGGATCGAGACCATCGCCGAGCGGTCGAATGCGCCGAAACGGTTTCTGGAACATATCCTGCTGGACCTGAAGCGTGCCGGCCTGATCGGCAGCCGCCGCGGCCGGCATGGCGGTTACGAGCTGATCAAGGAGCCGCGCAGCGTTTCGCTGGCCGAGGTGCTGCGGCTGATCGACGGGCCGCTGGCACCGCTGCCCTGCCTGTCGCGCAAGGCCTATCAGCGCTGCGAGGATTGCACCGACGAGGAGAACTGCCGCGTCCGCGCCGTCTTCGGCGGCTTCTACTGGAGCTATCTGCTGATGATCGAATCGCTGACCCTGGCCGACCTGCAAAAGGATGCCGAGCCGCTGAAACGCTTCGCCCTGAGCGATGTGGCCGAGGAGATGCCGGACGCCTGAGCGCCCGGCATGCGGATCTGAGCCCCCCGTTCAGAACGGGGAAACCCATTCAGAACGGGGAAACCCGTTCAGAACGGGAAGAACAGCGGCAGGATCACCACCGCCACCACCGCGAAGATCACGTTCAGCGGCAGCCCCACCACCAGAAAGTCGCGGAACTTGTAGCCGCCCGCACCATAGACGAAGGTGTTGGTCTGATAGCCGATGGGGGTGGCGAAACTGGCCGAGGCGGCAAACATCACCGCCATGATGAAGGGCCGCGGGTCGAGCCCCAGCTGCAGCGCCAGCCCGATGACGATGGGGCCGATCAGCACCGCGACGGCGTTGTTGCTGACCATCTCGGTCAGCAACGAGGTCAGCACATAGACCGCCGCCAGGATTGCCACCGGCCCGACACCCTGCACCAGATCGACCACCTGCTCGACGATCACCCGCGCGGCGCCGGTCTTCTCCATCCCCATGCTCAGCCCCAGCATGCCGAAGATCAGGAACAGGATGCGCCAGTCGATGGCGTCGAAGGCATCCTCGGGGTCGATACAGCGGGTGAGCATCACCACCACGGCGCCGATGATGGCCAGCCCGGCGATCGGCATCAGCCCCAGCGCCGCCAGCACCATCACGCCCAGAATGGTGGCAATGGCGATCGGCGCCTTGCCGCGCCGCACCGGCCGTTCCGACGGGGCGGAGAGGTTGACGATACCGCCATCCTCGACCAGCCGCGCCATCCCCTCGGGCGGCCCCTCCAGCAGCAGCGTATCGGCGAATTGCAGGCGGATGTCGTCGATCCGGTCCGACAGCCGGGTATCGGCGCGGTGCACTGCCACCACATAGACCCCGTATTTCCGCCTGAGCTTCAGATCGCCCAGCGCCCGGCCGCGCAGGTGGGAATTGGGGCCGAGGCTGGCCTCCATCATCACCACGCTTTCCGCCGTCACCGGCTCGAACCCCTGGTCGGAGATGTCGCGGAACTCCACCTGGCCGTTTTCCTTCAGCCCCAGGATCTCGCCGGTGTCGGTCTTGACCACCAGCCGGTCGCCGGCCTCCAGCAGCAGGCCGTCCAGTTCGCGCCGCAGCGACTGCTCGCCGCGCAGCACGTCCAGCACCCGCGATTGCGCGGTGTTGAACGGCAGATCCGCCAGCCGCTTGCCGACATAGCGCGAACCCGCCGGGATCAGCAGCCGCGCCATGAAGCGCCGCCGCCCCGCCCGCCCCACCAGCGTTGTCAGCGACGCGCGGTCGGGCAGCAGATAACGGCCGGCGAAGAGCATGTAGAGCATACCGACCGCGGCAAACGCCAGCCCGGGCGCGGTCATCTCGAACATGGTGATCGGCGGCTGGCCGGCGTCGCGGGCCACCCCGCTCATCAGGATGTTGGTCGAGG
>JBFXGQ010000085.1:0-11177 GCA_050177915.1 Pseudodonghicola sp.
CTTCTGCTGCGCCCGCGGGTCCTGCTTCGGCATCTCCATCCCCGCCTCGCGGGCCAGGATCTCCACCGCCTCGATGAAGGAGACATTCTCGGTCTCCTTCACGAAACCGATGGCGTCGCCCTTGGCGTGGCAGCCGAAGCAGTAATAGAACCCATTGCGGTCATCGACATGGAACGAGGCCGACTTCTCGTGATGGAAGGGGCACGGCGCCCACATGTCGCCCTTGGCCTGATTCGACTTGCGCATGTCCCACATGACCTTGCGGCCGACCACCTGGGTCAGCGAGGTGCGGTTGCGCAGTTCATCCAGAAATCCGGGAGGCAGTGACATGAGCTCTCTTCGCTGGTTCAGTTTTGCAGTTGCTTGATCATCTCCTGGCGCTGGTCCCACATATCCAGGCATTGCTGCTTCCAGATCGCGCCGAAATCGTTGTCCTTCAGATCGCGCCGGCGGACCTGATAGATATAGTCCACCATCCCCGGGATGGCGGCATTGAACCGCTCGGGCCAGGCCGGAGCGGAGGCGGCGAGATGCGCCGCCACATCGCCCTGGGCCACCCGGTCCATCCGCGCCTGCTGCACCGCCGTCATCACCTGCGCCTCGTATCCGCAGGTCTCCTCCTTGTTTTCGGCAGCCATGGCCGGCGCGGCCATAAGGGCAAGGACAAGGGCAAGACGGATCGTCATGGAGCGGCTCCTGAATCGGTTGGAATGCCCCAGACTACCCCCGCGCGGCGGCGGCGGCCATGGCCCATTTCAGATCCTGCACCAATGTGCCGGCCATCGAGCGGGCGGCGAGGATCAGAAAGGCGTGATCGCCCAGGCGCGTGATCGAGACCGACAGCTGGCCGAGCTGGCTGCGCAGGCTGTGGCCGCGGCGGACCTGCGCCGCGCGCAGATCGACCGGCACCAGACGCGCCAGCACCTGCTCGACCGCCGCCCCCTCCAGCCGCACCGCCGCCCAGGCGTCGGACTGATCGGTCAGCGCCGCATGGCGCGCCAGTGCCGGATCGGGCGCGGGCCCCAGCAGCATCGCCCGATCGCGCCCGAACCAGATCGCCCGGGCGCCGGCCCGGCCGGTGGCGCGCCCGGGCTTCGGCCAGCCCATGCCATGGGCCGCCTGCAAGGCCGCGCCCAGCGGTTTCTCCTGCCCATGGAAGGGCATCAGCGCGGTGATCGCGCCCAGGTCTTCCTCGATCAGCCGGACGCTGCCGATCTGCAGCGGCAGCAGCCCGTCGCAGGGAGATTTCGCACTCAGTTCAGCCACGGGCGCGCCCTCCCTCAGGGTCGAAGAACACCGGCGCCACCACCTCGCACAGCGTTTCCACCCCGCGCAGGTGATCGACCGCCTTCACCACCTCGCCGATGCGCGCCGACCCGTTCCTGAGGAACCCCAGCGCGATCACATGGCCCAGCGTCGGCGAATAGGCGGCCGAGGTGACATGGCCCTGATCCGTCTCGCGCACCGGCGCCGCCTCCTTGTCGAACAGATGCGCGCCGGCGGTGATCAGTTTGACCGCCCCCACCGGCTTCAGCCCGACCAGCCGCGCGCGATCCTCGGCCAGCAGCCCGGGGCGCTGCGACAGGGTCTTGCCGATGCAATCCTTCGCCGCCGACACCATCCGCCCCAGCCCGAGGTCGAAGGCGGTGACGCGGCCGTCGATCTCGGCATGGGTCAGCAGCCCCTTCTCCAGCCGCAGCACATTCAGCGCCTCCATCCCGTAGGGGCCGCCGCCCAGCCCCTCGGCCCGCGCCACCAGCGATCGGAACAGCGCCTCGCCATAGCGCGCCGGCACCGCCAGCTCATAGCCGTGCTCGCCGGAGAAGGAGATCCGAAAGAGGCCCCCGCACCCCCAGCACGCCGACCGTGCCGCAGGACAGAAAGGGCCAGTCGCCCGCCTCCAGCGGCGCATCCAGCAAGCCGTTCAGCAGTTCGCGCGATTTCGGCCCGGCGACGGCGAATTGCGCCCAGTGCTCGGTCACCGAGGCGAGGCGGACGTCCCAATCGGGCCGCAGCCCCTGCGCCACGAATTCCAGATGCCGCATCACATCGCCGGCGGCGGCGGTGGTGGTGGTCATCAGATAGTGCTGCGCGCCCAGCCGCGCGGTGGTGCCGTCGTCCATGACGGTGCCGTCCTCGCGCAGCATCAGCCCGTAGCGGACCCGGCCGACCTGTAGCGTGCTGAAGCTATTGGCATAGACGAAATCGAGGAACCGCGCCGCATCCGGACCCTGGACGTCGATCTTGCCCAGCGTGGAAACATCACAGATTCCAACCGCTTCGCGCACCATCCTCACCTCGCGGTCGCAGGACTGGCGCCAGGTCCTCTCGCCCGGCGCCGGGAAGAAGGAAGGGCGATACCACAGCCCGGCCTCGACCATCGGCGCGCCACGCTCCAAGCTGGCGCGGTGGCTGGTGGTCAACCGCTCGGGCGCGAAGCCCTTGCCCTGCCCGCCGGCGCCCAGCGCGGCGATGGCGACCGGGCTGTAGGGCGGGCGGAAGGTCGTGGTGCCGGTCTCGGGGATCGCCCGCCCGGTGGCATCGGCCAGCACCGCCAGCGCCACCACATTCGAGCTCTTGCCCTGATCGGTCGCCATGCCCTGCGTGGTGTAGCGTTTCATATGCTCGACCGCACGGTAATTCTCGGTGGCGGCCTGCTGCACATCCTTGACGGTGACGTCGTTCTGGAAATCCAGCCAGGCGCGTCCCCGCCCCGCCACCGCCCAGAGCGGCGAAAGGCGACAGGGTTCGTCCTCTGCCACCGGCAGCGCCGGCTCCGGCGCCGCGATCCCCAGATCGGCCAGCGCCGCCCGCGCCGCCGCCGCCCCCTCGCCCAGGCAGGCGGTGGTGGAGAAGGCGCCGTTGCAGGCCCCCGCCGCGCGCAGCCCCGGCACCGCACCGGGCGTCGGCACGAAGGCGGCGATCTCCTCGCGCCAGAGCGGCCGGCCGTTCAGATGACAGCTCAGATGGACCGACGGGTTCCAGCCGCCGGAGACGGCGAGACAATCGGTCTGCAACCGCTCCTCGCCGCTGGCGCTGCGGATGGTGATGCTTTCCAGCCCCTTGCGCCCGGCGCTGCCGCAAACCTGGGCGCCGCGATGCACCGCAAAGGCGTCGGAGCCCGGCGCGTCGGGACGGCTGTCGATCACCCCGGCCACATGCACCCCGGCGGCAACCAGATCGCGCGCGGTACGATGGGCGTCGTCGTTGTTGCCGAAGACGGTGACGGCGCGCCCCGGGCTCACCCCCCAACGGTTGAGATAGGCGCGCACCGCCCCCGCCAGCATGATGCCCGGCCGGTCGTTGTCGCGAAAGGCGATCGGACGCTCCAGCGCGCCGGCGGCCAGCACCGCGCGCTTCGCCACGATGCGCCAGAAACACTCCAGCGGCAGATCGCCGCCCCGCCGCGCCAGATGGTGCCCGACCCGCTCCAGCGCCGCATAGGTGCCCTGATCATAGGCGCCCGCCACGGTGGTGCGCGGCATCAGCCGCACGTTCGGCAGCGCCGCCAGCTCGGCCAGCACCTCGCCCGCCCAGAGATGCCCGGGGCGGCCATCGACATCGTAGGTCTCGGCCAGCAGCCGGCCGCCCAAGCGCGCATCCTCGTCGGCCAGGATCACGTCGGCACCGGCGCGGCCCGCGACCAGCGCCGCCATCAGCCCGGCGGGCCCGGCGCCGATCACCAGCAGGTCGCAGAAGGCGAAGGCACGTTCATAGCGATCGCCGTCCGCCTGCCCCGACAGCGCCCCCAGCCCGGCGGCGCGGCGGATCGCCGGCTCGTAAAGCCTTTCCCAGAAGGCTTTCGGCCACATGAAGGTCTTGTAATAGAACCCGGCGCCGAAAAACGGCGCCGCCAGATCGTTCAGCCCCAGCAGATCGAGCCCCAGCGACGGCCAGCGGTTCTGGCTCCGCGCCTCCAGCCCGGCATAGATCTCCTGCACCGTGGCGCGGGTGTTGGGGCTCTGCGCCGCGCCGCGCCCGAGGGTGACCAGCGCGTTGGGCTCGGCGCTGTCGGCGGTCAGCACGCCGCGCGGCCGGTGGTACTTGAACGACCGCCCCAGCAGCCTGACCCCATTGGCCAGCAGGGCGGAGGCCAGCGTATCCCCCTCCAGCCCGGCATAGCGCACCCCGTCAAAGGTGAAGGGCACCGAGCGCGAACGGTCGAGCAGCCCCTTGCCGGCGATCCTCATCGCGCGCCCTCCCCGGCCAGCGCGCAGCCCAGCACCTCATGGGTGCGGGTATCGCGGGTCACCACCAGCCAGGCGCCGCAGCCATCGGCGTGATACCACAGATCCCGGGTCACCCCGGCGGGATTGTCGCGCAGAAAGACGTAATCCTGCCAGGCCTCCGCGCCGTCCTCCGGCCCGGGCCGGTCCAGCGCCACCGCTGCGCCCTTGTAATAGAATTCGCGGCGATCCCGCACACCGCAGAGCGGACAGCTGATCCTCATCGCGCCGCCCCCCGCTTCTTCTCGCCCCAAATACTCACGATCCCGCCCTCCGCCGGCCGCGCCTCAGTGCAGATTGTGCTGCGCACCGGTGGCCTCCTCATCCATGATCCCCACCCCGGTGCGGAACCGGTCCAGCCGGAACCGCGCCGCCGCCGCGTGCGGCCGGTCGGTGGCGATCAGATGGGCAAAGCAATGCCCCGACCCCGGCACCGCCTTGAAGCCGCCGTAGCACCAGCCGCAGTTCAGATAGAGCCCCGCGACATCGGTCCGGTCGATGATCGGCGAGCCGTCGGGCGACATGTCCATGATGCCGCCCCAGCTGCGCAGCACCCGCGCCTTGCCGATCATCGGCATCAGCGCCATGCCGGCCTCCATCACATGTTCGACCAGCGGCAGGTTCCCCCGCGCCGCATAGGAGGCGTAGAGGTCGAGATCGCCGCCGAACACCAGGCCCCCCTTGTTCGACTGGCTGATGTAGAAATGCCCCATGCCGAAGGTCACCACGGTGTCGATCACCGGCTTCAGCCCCTCGGTGACGAAGGCCTGCAGCACATGGCTCTCGATCGGCAGCCGCATCCCGGCCATGGCGGCGACCAGGCTCGACCGGCCGGCCGCCACGATCGCCACCTTCCTGGCCCGGATCGCGCCACGCGTGGTCTGCACCCCGGTGACCCGGCCGCCCGCGATGTCGATCCCGGTGACCTCGCAATTCTGGATCAGGTCGACGCCGCGCTGGTCGGCGCCGCGGGCATAGCCCCAGGTCACCGCGTCGTGCCGGGCGGTGCCGCCGCGCGGGTGACAAAGCCCGCCCATCACCGGGAAGCGCGCGTTGTCGAAATCCAGATAGGGCAGCCGCCGCCGCAATGCCGCGCGGCCCAGCAGGATGGCATCGTCGCCCTGGTTCACCATCGCATTGCCGCGCCGCACATAGGCGTCGCGCTGGCCGTCGGAGTGATAGAGGTTGATCACCCCGCGCTGCGAATGCATCACGTTGAAATTCAGGTCCTGCTCCAGCCCCTCCCAGAGCCTGAGGGAATGGGAATAGAACTCTGAATTCCCCGGCAGCCCGTAGTTGGCGCGCACGATGGTGGTATTGCGCCCGACGTTGCCGCCGCCGAGATAGCCCTTCTCCAGCACCGCGACATTGCGAAGCCCGTGTTCCCTGGCCAGGTAATAGGCGGTGGAGAGCCCGTGACCGCCGCCGCCGATGATGACGATGTCATAGGCGGACTTCGGTTCCGGGTCGCGCCACTGCGGGGTCCAGCCCCTGTTGCCGGTCAGCCCCTCACGCAGCACCCGCCACCCGGAAAATCGCATCTCGGCCTCCTGCCCCGCCGACATCTCGCGTCGGTGCGAGATTAACACCGACGAGCCACAGGACCAGCCCCGATTAACGCAAACGGCGCCGGTCCAGGCGCGGACCGGCGCCGTCACGGCCCCCGAGGGGGCGGATTTCGGGTCAGAGCCCCTTGGCGCGATAGCTCTTGGCGACCTTGTCGATACTGACCAGATAGGCGGCGGTGCGCAGATCCTCGACATCGGCGCGGCTGTGCCAGACCTCGCGCATCGACTGATAGGCGATCCGCATGGTGTCATCGAGACCGGAGCGCACCAGCTCCAGCTCATCGGCGCCGCGCAGGTATTTCTGCTTAAAGTCCGGGCTGGGCGACCAGGTCTTTCCCAGCGCCTCGCTCAGGCTCTCCAGCTGATCGACCACCAGCTGGTGGCGCGCCTCCTCCTGCCGGCGCTGCATGCGGCCGAAGCGGATATGGCTGAGGTTCTTGACCCATTCGAAATAGGACACCGTCACCCAGCCCGCATTGGCATACATGTCGGGAATGATCACCGTGCCCTTGGTGCGCAGGATCTCGTCGGCGCCGGCGGTGATCGGGCCGTTGGCGGCCTCAATGATCAGCGGCGCCTTGATCCGATGCGCGTTGGTCAGGTTGATCACCCCCTCCAGCGCCGCCGGGATCAGGATGTCGCAGTCATGTTCCAGCACCGCGGCGCCCTCGGCCGCATGGGTGGCGTCGGGAAAGCCGGTCACGCCGCCATGGCCCTGCAGCCAGTGATAGACCGCATCCACGTCCAGCCCGTCGGGATTGTAGAGCGCGCCGTCGCGTTCGATGATGCCGGTGACCCGCGCGCCATCCTCCTGCGACAGGAACTTGGCGGCGTGATAGCCGACGTTGCCCAACCCCTGGATGATGACCCGCTTGCCGTCGAGCTGCCCCGAAAGCCCGGCCTTGGCCACATCCTCGGGGTGGCGGAAGAACTCGCGCAGCGCATATTGCACACCGCGCCCGGTGGCCTCGACCCGGCCATGGATGCCGCCGGCATTCAGCGGCTTGCCGGTGACGCAGGCGCGGGCGTTGATGTCGGTGGTGTTCATCCGCGCGTATTGGTCGGCGATCCAGGCCATCTCGCGCTCGCCGGTGCCCATGTCGGGGGCCGGCACGTTCTGGCTGGGGTTGATCAGGTCGCGCTTGGCCAGCTCATAGGCGAAGCGGCGGGTGATCAGTTCCAGCTCGTGCTCCTCGTACTGGCGCGGGTCGATGCAGAGCCCGCCCTTCGAGCCGCCGAACGGCGCCTCGACCAGCGCGCATTTGTAGGTCATCAGCGCCGCCAGCGCCTCGACCTCGTCCTGATTGACCGACATCGCGTAGCGGATGCCGCCCTTGACCGGTTCCATATGTTCGGAATGCACCGAGCGATAGCCGGTGAAGGTCTGGATCTGGCCGCGCAGACGCACACCGAACCGCACGGTATAGGTGGCGTTGCAGACGCGGATCTTCTCCTCCAGCCCGGGGGCGAGGTCCATCAGGGCGGCCGCCCTGTTGAACATCAGATCCACACTTTGACGAAAACTCGGTTCCTGCCGGACCATGGCCTGCTCTCCTTCGGACTTGCCCGCGACTCGTTGCCTGCGACGAATTGGTAGCAGGTTATGACGCGACGTCAAAAGTTGCGGGATTTTTGAGCAAATTTTTTCCATTTGCCGCAAGCATATGCGGATCGCGTCCGGCATGCAGCAGCCTGCGACCGGCGCCGATGGCAGACGGCTCCCGCCCTGTTCCGGCGCCGGTTTCCCGGAAAATCCCCGGCTTTCGCCCAACTTAGGCCACGTTTGCGGCGCATCACCATCGCGGTGGCCCGCCCTTTCGCAGGACCAGCACACCCGGATCAGAGCAACGAGGACCCGATGCGTCTGCAGTTCAGGAACCAGCGCGCGCGCGACGAACAGCCGACGCGACGGCACCGGCCGGTCGGCGGGATCCGCAGCTTTGCCCGCCGTTTCCTCCGCGAGGAAGACGGCAATCTGATCGTCTTCGGCGTCTATGTCTTTCTGATCATCCTGATGTTCGGCGGCATCGGCATCGACCTGATGCGCTTCGAACGCGACCGCGCCAGCATGCAATATACGCTCGACCGCGCGGTTCTGGCCGCCGCCGACCTCGACCAGACGCTCGACCCCGAGGCGGTGGTGCGGGATTACATGGACAAGGCCGGGATGGGTTCCTATGTGACCGGCGTCCAGTTCGACGAGGGTCTGGGCTTTCGCGTGGTGTCGGCCCAGGCGCAATCCGACATCAAGACCCAGTTCATGAAGATGACCGGCGTCAAGACGCTGACCGCCCCCGCCGCCAGCACCGCCGAGGAACGCATCGACGGCGTCGAGATCTCGCTGGTGCTGGACGTCTCCGGTTCGATGGCCAGCAACAGCAGGCTGACCAACCTCAAGGTCGCCGCCCAGGATTTCGTAGACCAGATGGTGGACAACACCCGGGACGGCAACCTTTCGATCTCGATCGTGCCCTATGCCACCCAGGTCTCGACTCCGGCGGCCTTCCTGAACAAGTTCAACGTCAGCCAGGAGCATGGCTATTCCAACTGCGTGAACTTCGACGCCGCCGATTTCGACACCACCGCGATCGACCCCGACACGCGGCTCAAGCGGACGATGCATTTCGACTACCGCACCAGCAGCTACGAGGGCCGCGACTACACGCCCGAGCGGCTGATCCCCTATCCCGTCTGCGAGGACGACAGCCGCCGCGAGACGCTGGTGCTGCAGAAGAACCGCGATATCCTCAAGACCTTCATCCAGAACCTGCGGGCCGAGGGCAACACCTCGATCGACGTCGGCATGAAATGGGGCACCGCGCTGCTCGACCCCAGCCTGCGGCCGGTGATCGCCGGGCTGATCGAGGATGAGGCGGTGTCGGCCGATTTCTCGGCGCGGCCGCATGCCTATAGCGACAACCAGACGCTGAAGGTGATCGTGCTGATGACCGACGGCGAGAACACCGCGCAATACTACCTGCCGGACGAGTTCCGCAGCGGCGATCCCGGCGTCTTCTGGAACGCCGAGGAGAAGATCTATTCGGTCTATGCCGGCCTCGACACCAATGACCGCGACGGCGACGGCAACCGCACCGAGCCCAGCTATTACTGGACCAACCTCAACCGCTGGGGCGACCACCCCTATGGCGACGGCACCTATGACGTGACCCGAACCGAAAAGGTCTGCACCTGGCCGACGCTGTTCGGCTGCTGGGCCTGGGACTATCAGACCGTCACCGAGACGGTGGCCGAGAACGGTACCCCCGTGCCGCAGTCCAAGGCCGATCTCTTCGCCCATACCACCGGGCTGGAGATTGCCGACGGCATCTTCACCCCGGTGGTCGGCAGCACCACCGCGCGCAACACCTGGTATTACGGATCGCGCAACCGCTACATCGACGCCAGCACCAAGAACAGCCGCACCAAGGCGATCTGCGACGCCGCCAAGGCGCGCGACATCATCGTCTTCACCATCGGCTTCGAGGCGCCCGCGAACGGGCTGGCCGTGCTGAAGGACTGCGCCAGCTCGGACAGCCATTTCTTCGACGTCCAGGGGCTGGAGATCTCCGAGGCCTTCTCCTCCATCGCCTCGTCGATCCGCAAGCTGAGGCTGACGCAATGAGACGACATCTGGGCCAGCGGCTGCGCGACGGCCTGCGCCGGCTGTGGCGCGACGAGGCCGGCAATGCCACCATCGAATTCGCCATCACCTTTCCGGCGATCATCACCATCATGCTGTCGGGGCTGGAGCTGGGCTTCGTCACGCTGCAGCACGCGATGCTGGAACGGGCGATGGACCTGACCGTGCGCGACATCCGTCTGGGCACCGGCACTGCCCCGCAGCACGACCAGATAAAGGACATGATCTGCACCCGCGCGGGGTTCATCCCGCATTGCGCCACCAGCCTGCGGCTGGAAATGATCCAGGTCGATCCGCGCAACTGGAGCAGCATCGACGACACCCCCGACTGCACCGACAAATCCGAGGAGGTCGCCCCGGTGCGCAACTTCGTCAACGGCCAGGAGAACGAGCTGATGATCCTGCGCGCCTGCGCCAAGATCGACCCGGTGTTCCCGACCACAGGGCTGGGCGAGAACATCGTCAAGGACGGCGCCGGCCAATATGCCCTGACCTCCACCACCGTCTTCGTCCAGGAACCGAGGTAGAGCCATGGCTGCATCCGTCCGGACCCTGCTCCGCCGTTTCGCCCGGGACAGCCGCGGCAGCGTGTCGGTGGAATTCGTGCTGGTGATGCCCTTCCTGTTCTGGGCCTTCATGGCGACCTATGTCTATTTCGACGGCTACCGCCAGAGCACGCAGAACCTCAAGGCCGCCTATGCCATCGGCGACATGATCTCGCGCGAGACCGAGGCGATCAACGACAACTACGTCGACAGCATGGAGGCGGTGCTGCGGCTGATGACCGGGTCGCGCAATCCGATCAGGCTGATGGTGACCGTGGTCCGCTGGGACGAGAGCGAGCAGCGCTATTACGTCGACTGGTCGAAAAGCCGCGGCTTCCCGGCGGCCCATACCGATGCCGACATGGCCGAGCTGGCCAGCCGGCTGCCGGTGATGCCCGACAACGAGCGGGTCATCCTGATCGAGACCGAGACCACCTATGCCCCGGTGTTCGACATCGGCATGAAGGATCTGGACCTGGACAATTTCATTTTCACCCGGCCCCGCTTCGTCAACAACGTCTGCTGGGAGAGCTGCTAGCCGCGCTCCGCCAGCAGCGCCTCAAGCACCTGCGCCATCGCCTTGGTCTGCGGCGCCGAGGTCACCCCGCCGACCCCGACCCGGCGCCCCAGCCGCCACCACAGCCCCGGCCGCCACAGCCGGCCGCCGGGCGTGCGGGTGCGCACCAGAAAGCCGTTCGACGGCTTGAAGGCGAAGGTGCCGCGGTCCAGCCCCTCGATATCCTCGATCGCCGCGATGCGGGTGCCGTCGCTCGAGCGCAGCTCGCTCCGGGTCAGCTCGAGCCGGTGCTCGGTGGCGCGCCGCATCCGGTCGGCCAGCCACAGCGCCAGCGCGCCGATCACCAGCAAAAAGGCCTGCCAGGCCGGCGCCGGCGGCGTCGCCAGCGCGACATAGAGCACCACGCCACCGAACCCCAGCAGCGCCAGAACCCCCATCCAGCGGCGCAGCGTCGATACGCCGACCGTCACCAGTACCTCGTCCTGCACCTTGTCCTGCATCGCCCCTCCGGCTGATTGCCCCCCATTCGCATCGGCCGGGCTTAGCCGAAATCGGCCGCGCCGAACAGCCCGTTCGGCCGGGCTCCGCCCCCCCCGGCGACGCCCCCCGGGCAGATGCGCGCCGATCCCGGGCCGCAGACCCCAGGTGCCGCGCCGCCGACGCCGCCGAGCGATGCCGCCC
>JBFXGQ010000086.1:0-11153 GCA_050177915.1 Pseudodonghicola sp.
GCCATATCCTTGACGATCGCGGCCTCCCGCACCGGCGACTGCCCCTGTTCGAGCATGCCAGCAACCGACACCGACATCCGCCGCAGCGTGTGGATCTGCGCCACCAGCCGCCCGACCGCCTCGGCGGTACGGACATCCGGCGCGCCGCCGAGCACGCGCAGCAGCGCCTCCAGCACGAAATAGGTCTCCAGGAACCGCTCCGGACCCGAGCGTTCATAGGCCAGCTCGGCGGTCGCCTGCTTCCAGGCCTCGTCGACCGTGCCCAGCACCGCATTGGCGGGCAGCACGACATCGGTGAACTGCACCTCGTAGAACTCAGATCCGCCGGTCATGTTGCGGATCGGGCTGACCGAGATGCCCGGCGTCTTCATATCGACCAGAAACTGCGTCAGCCCGTGGCGGTGGTTCTCACTTGTCGGGGCCGAGGTGCGGAACAACCCGATCATGTAATCGGCGCGCTCCGCGAGAGAGGTCCAGATCTTGGTCCCGTTGACGATCCAGCCCTCGGCGCCCCGCTCCGCCTTGGTGCGGGCGGCGAACAGGTCGGAGCCCGAGCCGGGCTCGGACATGCCGATGCAGAAGGTCAGATCGCCCGAGATGATCTGCGGCAGCAGCCGCGCCTGGGTCTCGGCATCGGCATAGCGCATGATCACCGGGCCGGACTGGCGGTCGGCGACGAAATGGCTGCCGGTCGGGGCATTGGCGGCCAGGAACTCCTCGGTCACCACATAACGGTCGAGAAAGCTGCGCGCCTGACCGCCGAATGTCTTCGGCCAGGTCATCCCGATCCAGCCCTTTGCCGCGACCCGCTTGGAAAAGGCGCGGTCATAGCGGGCGTTGCGCCAGGGCGCGTCGGGGTTGAGGGTGCCGCGCGCCGCCTCCTCGGCAAGAAAGGCGCGCACCTCGTCGCGCAGGGCGCGGGTTTCGGGGGGAAGCCGCTCGGGGTCGAAACGAATGGCGGTTTGCATGGGACAAATCCTTTCAGGAGATCAGCGGCGGGTGAGCGCGGGCCAGAGCGCATCGGCCCCGGCCTCGGCGGTGGCGCGGCCCAGACGCAGCGCCCAGGCGCTTTCGCTGCCGAAGTCGTCGCGCCAGGACCACAGCTGTCGGGTGAACCGCTGAAGCTGGTATTCAGAGGTGAAACCGATGGCGCCATGCACCTGATGGGCGATGGCGGCACCTTCGGTCGCCGCCTCGCCCACGCGGATCTTGGCGGCGGCGATTTCCAGCAGCAGATCCGCCTCGGTCACGGTGCCGCCTTCCATCCGGCAGGCCAGCGTATCGGCGGCGGAGGCGGCGGCGGTCAGCGCCGCCGCGACCTCTCCCCCCAGCCGGGCCAGGTTCTGCTGCACCGCCTGGAACTTGCCGATGGGGCGGCCGAAGGCCACCCGCTCGCCAGCATAGGCGGTAGCCAGCTGCAGCGCGGTTTCCAGCGCGCCGGCCATTTGCTGAACCCGGATGACCGCACCCAGCGCCTCGAAGTCGGCGGGGCCGAAGTCCTTCGGCGCCGGGGCGAGCACCGAAGGCACCGCAGCCTCAAAGACGATGTCGACACGCTCGGTGGTCAGCGCGATCTGCCGCGGCACCACCCGGCCCGCCGCGAGGTCGAGCAGCACCACATGCGCCCCGCCCGCGCCATCCAGCGCCAGGCCCGCAAGCCGGTCGACGCCGCCGCCGAAGGGCACCGCGTGCAGCGCCCCCGACACCTGGCCCGCCGCATCGAGCGTCAGCCTGTCGTGCGGTCGCAGCGGGCCGACCGTCGTCGGCCCGTCGGGCAGCTCAAGCCCCGCCCGCGCCAGCGTCCAGCCGGCCAGCAGCGTCTCGGCCAGCGGCGCGGCGCCGGCGAACTGACCCGACAGCCGCAGAATGTCGAAGCCGGCCGAGACCGGAGCCCCTGCCCCGCCCTGCGCCTCGGACAGCCAGGCACGGGTCAGCCCGGCCGCCTCCAGCTGCGGCCACAGTGCGGCCTTCCAGCCCCCCGGCGCGCCGGTCGCGGCCACCTGCGGATCCGCGAAATCGGCCAGGATCCGGCGGGTGGCATCTATGATCAGATTGTCTTCGGACACATCTTTCCCTTTCGATTATCTGAAGTCCGGGGCCGATCCGTCACCGGCCCTGCAACGCGGCTTCCAATCCGCCGGTGATCCACAGGCCGACCGCCTGCATCGCCCCGAGATCGGCGTTGCGCAAAAAACTGGTCCAGTCGGCGTAGAGGTCGGGCAGGAACAGGGTGAGCCCCGGCCAGGCGATCAGCACCGCCAGGGTCAGCACATCCATCGCCAGGAACCAGCCGACGCCGCGGAAGATCGTGGTCACCGACACCTCGCGCCCCACCACCGAGGAGATCATGAAGACGTTGATGCCCAACGGCGGGCTGATCAGGCCGATCTCCAGATATTTGATCATGATGATGCCGAACCAGACCATCGACACGCCGTAGCCCTCCATCACCGGGGTCACGATCGGCAGCGTCAGCAGCATGATCTCAATCGGCCCGATGAAGGTGCCGAGGATGATGTAGATCACCGCCAGCGCGATGATCACCGGCAGCGCCGCCTCGGACATGCCAGAGGCGTAATCCGCCAGCCACTGGCCCAGCCCGGTCAGCGCGATGAAGCGGGAAAACACCATGGCGCCGAACAGGATGGCGAAGATCGCCCCGGTCTGGCGCAGCGCGTCCGAAAAGGCCGCGCCGGTATTCGCCCGCGTCAGCTTGCGCGCCGCCAGCGCGATCAGCAAGGCCCCGGCGGCGCCGATCGCGCCCGCCTCCATCGGGGTGAAGAAGCCGGCCATGATCCCGCCCATCACCAGCAGGAACAGCATCATGATGGCCCAGGATCCACCCAAGGCACGGAACTTGTCGCCCCAGCCCGACCGCTCCTCCATCCCGGGGGCGAGCGCGGGATTCAGCCGCGCGCGGATCAGCACCATGGCGATATAGATGCCCGCCGACAGCAGGCCGGGGATGATGCCGGCGATGAACATCGTGGCGATGCTCTGCTTGGTGAACACCGCATAGAGGATCATCAGCACCGAGGGCGGGATCAGCGATCCCAGCGTGCCCGAGGCCGCCACCACGCCGGCCGCCAGCCCCTTGTCGTAGCCACGGCGCAGCATCTCGGGCACCGCGATCTTACCCATCGCCGCCGC
This sequence comes from Pseudodonghicola sp., assembly GCA_050177915.1. Classification (GTDB taxonomy): domain Bacteria; phylum Pseudomonadota; class Alphaproteobacteria; order Rhodobacterales; family Rhodobacteraceae; genus Pseudodonghicola. The sequence continues at coordinate 3,151 of JBFXGQ010000086.1, forward strand.
CGTGGCGAGCGATGAGCCGGAGACCGCCGCGAAGGCGGCACAGCCCATGGTCGAAGCGGCGGCAAGCCCGCCGGGCATCCGGCCGAACCACAGCCGCGCCGCATTGTAGATCTCGCGGGTGAAGCCCGCAACATAGGTGACATAGCCCATCAGCATGAAGGCGGGGATGGTTGTCAGATCGAAGCTGAGCACCGAGCCGAAGGTATCCGCCGCCAGCACCGCATCCGCCGCGCCGATCGAGCGCAGCACCACCAGCCCGCCCCAGCCCACCAGCAGCAGCGCGAAGGCCACCGGCACCCGCAGGAACATCAGCACGACCATCACGAAGACGCCGAGGACGCCGATCAGTTCACGCTCCATGACGTGCCCCTCCCTCGGTTCCGGCGGCGGTCAGGTCGAGAAACTCGGCACTGCTTTCGACCTCGCCATGGCCCGGCGGCGGCAACAGCGGCGTGAGATCCCAATCGGGCGGCGCCGCGGCCCCCTGCGCCGGCACGATCTGGGTCACCGGCAGGATCAGCGCCTGCGCGGCGATGCGCGCCAACCACCAGGCGATGCCCAGCATGAAGACCAGCCGCAGCGCCCGGTTGGCGCGCAGCGACATCCGTTCAGCCAGGGCGGTGACCTCGATATGCTCGCCGCGGCCCTGGATGCCGCCCAGCATCAGGGCCACGGTCAGGACCATGGCCCATTCGGCGAAAGTGTAGTCGTCCGGGATCGGCTTCCACACCGCGCGACCCAGCACCGACAGGAACACCACGCCCACCATTGCCGCCAGCGCCGCCCCGGCCAGCAGCTGAACCAGACGGTCGGTGCGCGTCAGCACCCGGGACAGCCGCACCAGACCGGCCGCGCCCCAGCGGCGGGTGCCCCGGGCCAGCGTCGCCGCCGACAGAACCGCGGTCCACAGGACCAGCAGCAGCATGAGGTCCAGACCGACCCCCAGCGCCCAGAGCGCGGCGAGATGCTCGGTCTGCCAGAAGCTGTCCGGCGTCGACAGCCAGCGGATGTAGATGAGATAGGTAAACATGACGGATCCTTGTCGGCATCGTGCGGCCACCGTCGCGCTGGCCGAGAGACCCGCGCGCCCGAGGCGATACGATGGCGAAAGTGGAAATGGACTGGCGCGCTGCGCCGACGTCGGGATCGGGCCGGAGGTTACCCCCCGGCGCCGCGCTCACCAGGGGTGGCCGTTGGCCGCGACCTCGGCCGCGATCTCCTTGATGCGCCGCATGTAGAAGGCGGCGATCTCGGGGGCCGCCGGGTTCACCTCGGTCGCCTTGGCGATCAGGTTCTCCTCGTAGGAGGCACTGAGATACCCCTCCCAGACCGCGCGATCGGCGCTGTCGAGCTTCAGCACCTGCATCGGATAATCCGCATCCGACCGGATGATCTCCAGCGTCTCCTCCGTCTCCTTCAGCCCGGTGCGCGCCAGATCGGCACGCAGCTTCGGCAGCGACGTCTCGATGATGGTCCGCTGCTCCTCGGTCAGCGCATTCCAGCGGTCGAGGTTCATGTAATAGAGGCTGGTATGCTGGCCGAGGTCGAGAAGCGTCAGGTGATCGGCCACCTCGTTCAGGCGGAACGGCTTGATCTGCCCCATATAGGTGACCGCGCCGCTGATGGTGCCCTTCTCAAGCGCGGTATAGGTCTCGGGCGAGCTGATCCGGGCGGCATTGGCGTTGATCCCGGCCCGTTGCGCGGCGAACACCCAATGGGTGGTCAGCCGCATGGTCTGCCCCTCCATCGCCGCCGGCGTCGGATAGAAACGGTCGCCGATCATGATCGGCGCGCCCAGCGATTCATGCGTCAGATGCTTGAGGTTGTTCTTGCGGTCTTCCGCTTCGATGGCGGGAAACTGGTCGCGGGTCTCCTGCCAGGCCTGCGAGACGACATATTGGTCGCCGGTGTCGGTGGCCGAGGAGATCAGATAGGTGAGCGGCATCTTGGCCCGGTCATATCCCGGAATCACCACCCCGATGTCGGCCAGCCCGCTCGAGACGGCCTCGAAATTGTCGGCCAGCTTGGCCAGGGCCTGCTGATAGTAGAACTCCACCTTCAGCGCGCCGCCGGTCTGCTCCTCGATCGACTTCGCCCAGGCCTCCCAGACCCGCGATTGCGGCTGCGTCGGCGTCGCCGAGGTGCTGAACGTCAGCGTCTCCGCCGCGGCGAGCGGCGCGGTGGCGGCGAGCGTCAGCATGACGCCGGCGGTCAATGCGGCAGATACCTTTCGAAAAGCCATATGTTCCTCCCTCACTTGGCTGTTTCGGAGCCAGAAGCCCTGGGGAGACATATGGCACCGGGAGGATTTACGACTCAATCACATATGTGATAATTCAAATCGTATATGTGATCGAATGAGAGCGTCATGACCGCTACCCCCCAGGAAAAAAGCGTGAAATCCGCCGAACGCGTGGCGGCCCTGCTGGAACTGTTCGAAAAGCAGCAGCGCAGTCTGAAGATCGGTGAGATCGTCGAGGGGCTGGAGATCCCGCAATCCTCGGCCTCCGCCCTGATCCAGACGCTGCTGGCGCGCGGCCTGCTGGAAGTCGACCGCAACGGGCGCGGCTACCGCCCGTCGGCGCAACTGGCCTTCATGGGGCACTGGACGCTGGGCGGCCCCCATACCACCGAGCAGGTGCAGCTGCTGATGCGCCGGATCGCCAACGAGACCGAGGAAACGGTGCTGCTGGGCGCCCAGCGCGGTCTGTGGATGGAATATCTCGCCCATATCGAAAGCCCGCTGACCCTGCGCTATACACTGGAGCCGCGGTCGGTGCGGCCGCTGCATGCCTCGGGCTTCGGCATCGCGCTGCTCTCGGGCAAGAGCGACGAGGAGGTGGCCCGCATCGTGCGCCGCTTTCGCGCCGAAATGCCGCTCGGCGAAGGCGGCCCGGACGAGACCACCACGCTGGCCCGGGTGCGCCGGGCGCGCCGGCTGGGCTATGCGGAATCCTCCGGCATCTATTCGCGCGGCACCGGTTCGATTGCCGTCCTGCTGGTGCTGCCCTCGGGCATGAAACTCAGCATCGGTGTCGGCGGCCCGCTGTTGCGGCTGGAGGAGCGGCGCGACGAATTGCGCGTGCTGCTGCGCGACGTCGTCGCCGACGCCTGGCGCTGAGCCGGGCGGTCAGCGCCGCAACGGCGCGGTAATCGCGGTCAGGTGATCCAGCACCGCCCGCACCCGGACGGCACGGCGCAGATCCTGATGCAGCCCCCACCAGAGCTCGCGCGCGGCGCCGTCCGCCTCGGCCACCCGAACCAGATCGGGCACCGTCTCGACCATCGCCGTCGGCAGCACCGCAACCCCCATCTCCGCCTCGGTCGCCGCGATCAGCGAGCCGAGATCGTTCGCACGCAGGGCGAACCGCCGCCCCGCCGCGTAATCCTCCAGCCAGCGCTGTTGCGGCACGTCCTTGAGACGTTCGTCATAACCCAGAAACTCCCAGGCCGTCTCGGGCACACGGTCGAGATAGCCGCGGGCGGCGTAGACGCCATAGCGCAGCACCCCCAGCTTGCGCACGATCAGCGCATTGCCCTGCGGCCGCGACAGGCGCAGTGCGATATCCGCGTCCCGCCGGCCCAGATCTGCCGCCGCGCTTTCGCCGATCACGTCGATCAGCAGCTCGGGGTGTGCCCGGCGCAGCCGCACCAGCCGGGGCACCAGCCAGCGGTTGGCCAGCGCCGGCGGCGCGCTGATCCGCACCACGCCGGCGATCCGGTCCGACTGGCCGATCGCCAGCCGTTCGATGGCAAAGGCCGCCTCTTCCATGCCGCGCGCCCGCTGCAGCAGCCGCGCGCCCTCTCCGGTCAGCAGATAGCCGCGCGGCATCCGGTCGAACAGCCGCATCCCCAGCGCGGTTTCCAGCGCGCCAACCCGCCGCGCCACGGTCGAATGATCGGTCTTCAGCCGCCGCGCGGTGGCCGACAGGCTGCCCCGGCGGGCCAGCTCGACAAAGAACCGCAAGTCGTCCCAGTCCATCCCGCCCCCGCTGCGGCCGCCGAAGTTCTGCGCAAATTTCCCCAGACGCTTGGCATCTTTTCGGAATTCCGCGCAGATTATCCCGGATCTAGGGTCCCCGTGCAATCCAGATCGGAGATCCAAATGACACGCCTCATAGCCATGACCGCCGCCGGCGGCCCCGAAGTCCTGTCGCTGTGTCAGGTCGACCTGCCTCCGCCCGCCCCGGGCGAGGTGCGGCTGCGCCAGACCGCCATCGGCGTCAATTTCGTCGACATCTACCACCGCACCGGCCTCTATCCGGTGCCGGAGCTGCCGACCGCGCTCGGGGTCGAGGGCGCCGGTATCGTCGAGGCGCTCGGCGATGGCGTCAGCGGCCTCGCCCTTGGTGACCGGGTCGCCTATGCCGGCCTGCCGGTGGGCGGCTATGCAGCAGCGCGCAACATCCCGGCGAGCCGGCTGGTCGCCCTCCCCGAGGGGATCGACGACCGCGCCGCGGCGGCGGCGATGCTGCGCGGCGTCACCGCCCATATGCTGCTGAACCGGGTCTATCCGGTCGCGGCCGGCACGGTGGTGCTGGTCCATGCCGCCGCCGGCGGGCTGGGCATGCTGCTGACCCAATGGGCGCGGGCGCTGGGGGCCACGGTGATCGGCACCGTCGGGTCCGAGGCGAAGGCGGCGCAGGCGCGCGCGCTCGGCCTCGATCACGCGATCCTCTACCGCACGCAGGATTTCGTCGCCGAGGTGCGCCGCCTGACTGGCGGTCGCGGCGTCGATGTGGCCTATGACGGGATCGGCGGCGACACGCTGCTCCGCACGCTCGACGCGGTGCGGCCGTTCGGCACCGTCGCCAGCATCGGTCAGGCGGCGGGCACGCTGCCGCAGATCCCGCTGTCCGAGATCGGGCCGCGCCGCTCGCTCGCCCTGGCGCGGCCCAGCGTCTTCGGCTACGCCAACGACCCCACCGCCTATCACGCCGCGGCCGAGGCGGTCTTTGCCCGGATCGCGGACGGCATGCGGGTGACCATCGGTGCCGAGTTCGATCTGGCCGAGGCCGCCGAGGCGCAGCGGCAGCTGGAGGCCGGAACCACCACCGGCTCGGTCCTGCTGCATCCCTGACGACCGGCGACCAGCGACCGGCGACCGGCGGCCGCCCGTCAGCCGGCGGGCGGCGCAAGAAAGGCCGTGGCGGCGCGGAACACCTGCGGCGCCCGGCGCTCGGCACTGACGAAATGGGCGCCATTGGCGATCTCGACATACTCCCGCTCCGCCGCTCCCAGCCGGTCGAACAGCCTGAGCGCATCGCTGCGGGTCGAGGTCGGATCGGCACCGCCACGCAGCAGCAGCACCGGGCAGCGGATCGCCGCGGGATCGTAGAGCGGGCGGCCGCTGAACGCCTCCCACAGGTCGACGAAGGTGCCGTTAGGGGCGCGGAAGGCCGGCGGGCTGTGATCGGTCGCGCCCGGATCGTCGGCCAGCGAGGATTGCACGATGGCCTGAAACACCGCCTCGTCGCGCCAGTCGCAGCCCGGCGGGATCTCGGCATCCCAGCGCGCCCGCGTCGCCGCCTCGGTCACCAGCCGGGCGGCACCGAAGCCGGGGTTCAGCCGGGTGGGATCGGCCGGATCGGCCAGCATCGACAGCCAGCCCGTGTTCCGCTCGGCATAGATCGGGGCATAGAGCAGCAGCCGCGACACCCGCGCGGCCCCGATGGTTGCTGCATAGAGCGCCGTGGTGATCGACCCCCAGGAGCCGCCCAGCAGCCGCAGCTGCGCCACGCCGTGGCGGGCGCAGATCCAGCGCACCGCATCGTCGATGTCGCGGATCGCGTCGGTGGCCCGGGCATAGGGGGCGCCGGCGCGCTCCATCGCCGCCGACCGCGACAGCCCATAGCCGCGGATGTCCAGCGCATAGGCGGCGAACCCCGCCTCGGCCGTCGCCGCCAGCCAGCTCGCCCCCGGGTGGGGGATGTCGTAGAGCCGGCTGGCATAGGTGGCGCCATGGACGAACAGCACCGGCGGGCGCGCCGCCGCATCGCCGTGCGCGCGCAGATGCAGCCGCAGCCCCGGCTCTGCGGTCGAGGGCAGGAAATGCGACCCTGCGGTATCGTGGTCCTGCCAGCTCATTCGAAGGCCCTCGGAACGATGGTGACGATATCCGGCACCGCCCAGAGCAGCGCCATGCCGACCACGAAGATGCCCACCACCGGCCAGGCGGCGGCAAAGACCTGCGCGGTGCTCATCCGCTCGGCCGCGCCGCGCAGCGCGAAGAGGGTATAGCCGAAGGGCGGCGTCAGGCTGCCCACGGTCAGGTTGATCATGAACAACGTCCAGAACCAGATCGGATCGTAGCCCATGGCGGCGACGATGGGCTGATAGATCGGGATCGCCAGCAGCATGAAAGCGATCTGATCGATGAACATGCACAGCACGAAGGGGATCGCCATCATCAGCAGAAAGGTCATGTCCGGCCCGAGGCCCAGATCGCCGATCAGCCCGACCAGACCGCGGGTCGCCCCGGCGAAGGACAGCAGCTGGCTGAACAGCTTGGCCGAGGCGACGATGATCAGGATCACCACCGAGGTGGTCACCGCCGAGGCCACCGCGTCGCGCAGCATCGCCCAGTCGAGCCGGCCGAACAGCGCCGCCACCAGCACCGCGCCGGCGACGCCGGTGGCGGCGGATTCCGATGGCGTGGCGATGCCCAGCAGGATCATCCCCATCACCGAGAAGATCACCAGCAGGAAGGGCGTCATGTCGAGCAGCGCGCGCCAGACCGGCTTGCCGGCGCTGCCGCCGGCTGGCGCCGGCATCTCGCGTTCGCGCAGGAACACATAGGCCAGCGTCAGCGCGGCGAAGATCAGCCCCGGCAGGATCCCCGCCACCAGCAGCCCGGCGATCGAGACATCGGCCATCGAGCCGACGATGATCGCCAGAAGGCTGGGCGGGATGATCGGGGCGAGGCTGGCACCGGCGAGGATGGTGCTGGCCGAGGCGCCGCGGGCATAGCCGCGATCCTCCATCAGCGGCAGCACCGAACGACCGAGCATCGCCGCCACCGCGACGGCAGATCCCGACAGCGCGCCGAACACCGTCGACAGCAGGATGGTGACGACATAGAGCCGCCCGCGCATCCGCCCCACCAGCCGGTCGACGCTGTTGAACAGCACGTCGACGGTGCCGGAGCGGAACAGGATCTCGCCCATCAGCACGAAGAGCGCGACCGTCACCAGCGTCGGCGAGGTGGCGGTCTCGAAAATCGAATTGGAGAACAGGCCGAAGCCGCGCGGCCCGATCAGCAGCATCACGCCGGCGATGTTCAGCAGCAGGAAGCCGACGAAGATCCGCGCGCCGGAGAACAGCACCGCCAGCAGCAGCCCGATGGCGAAGATCAGGAAGATGGCCCAGCTCATGCGGCGCGGGCCCCGATCTGGCGCAGGAAATGCAGCGCGGCCGAGGCGAAGCCGGTGGCGATCACCGCGGTGATCCACCAGCGCGGGATCGGGTTGGCGGCATTGGTCATCAGCCCGCGCTCGATCTGGCGCAGCATCTCGCCCGCCACGATCCAGCCGGCGATGCCGCAGGCCAGCGCCCCCAGCGCGGCGTTGATCCGCGCCAGCACATCCGCCGCGCGCGGCGGCAGGGCGGCCGGCAGGATGTCGATCGCCACATGGACATTGCGCCGGGTGATGTCGGGCAGCGCGAAGAAGATCAGCACCGCCAGCGCATAGCGCACCGCCTCGCCCGACCAGGTGGTGGGCGCCCCCAGACCGTAGCGCATCACCACCTCGAAGACATAGAGCAGCGCCGCGAGGCAGAGCGCGCCCCCCGCCAGCGCGAACAGCCAGCGGGAGGTCAGATCGTGCAGGCGCCCCAGCGCGGTCATTCTGAAAGACCCGCCGCCTGCGCCAGCTTGTGCAGTTCGCCGACCGGACCGGGGGCGCCCTTGGCGGCCACCTGCCAGACGCCGCCGGACCACAGGCTTTCCAGCTGCGCAGCCTCCTCGGGGGCGAATTCGGTGACCTGCATGCCGTGCTCCAGCA
>JBFXGQ010000087.1:0-11131 GCA_050177915.1 Pseudodonghicola sp.
CGGCGATCAACGTGCCCATCGGCGAGACATCGCTCCAGTCCAGCGCCACCGACAGGCAGGAGGAACAGGCATCGCGCGGCGGATATTGCACCGCGCCGCAATCGGCGCAGGTCTGCAGCGCAAAGCGCCCCTCGGCCGCCGCGGCGGTCAGCCCCAGCGCGGCGCGGCTGCGGCTTTCCGGCGGCCGGGTCGGGGTGACGGTGCGCCGCTGCGGGTTCTTCTTCTGCGGGGGCAGCAGGGGATCGGTCATGCGACGCCCTCCAGAATGGCGGCAGCGGAACAGACGCCGCGGTCGTAGTTGATCATGCCGAAGCCTGAGACCAGCGCCCGCCTGGCGTCCGGCACCTGGGTGCCGTCGGCCTGTCCGGTGACCTGGCGGATCGCCTCGACCAGCCCGATGAAGCCGCCCGCCGCGCCGGCCTGACCGGCCGAGAGCTGGCCGCCGCTGGTGTTATGCGGGAAATCGCCCATCACCGTCATGTCACGGCCGCGCAGGAAGTCCGGCGCGCCGCCCTTGTCGCAAAACCCCAGATCCTCGATCTGCATCATCGAGATCACCGGGTAATCGTCATAGGTCTGCAGCAGATCCATGTCGGCGGGCGCGCATTGGGCCATGTCGTAAAGCTCGTCCATATCCAGCGTCCAGCCGCCGCGCAGCTGGATCGCGTCGCCGGCATGGGCGTTGTGGCGTTCGATGGTGCCCTTGATGCGGGCGAAGGGCAGGTTGCGTTTGATCGCCTCCTCCTCGCGCATCACCAGAAAGGCCTCGGCCCCGGCGCAGGGCATCACGCAATCGTAGAGCGCGATGGGGTCGGCGATGGGGCGGGCGTTCAGGTAGTCGTCCAGCGTCAGCGGCTTTTTCATCAGCGCGTGCGGGTTGCGCAGGGCATTGTCCCGCTGGGCCACGCAGATGCGCCCGAAATCGGCGCGGCTGGCGCCGAACTCGGTCATGTAACGGTCTGTCAACAGGGCGAAATTCGCGTTCGGCCCGCCGTAGCCATAAGGATATGAGGCATCCAGAGCGAAGCGGGAGAAGCCCGACAGCAGGCTGCGGAAACTGTCGATGTGGTTGGTGTCGCCGGCGACGCAGGCGACCACATCGGCATCGCCCGCCTGCACCGCACGCGCCGCCCGGCGCAGCGCAACCACGCCGCTCGCCCCGCCCATCGGGATGTGATCCAGCCAGCGCGGGCAGAGGCCCAGATGCTGGGTCAGCCCCACGGCGGTATCGGGGAAGAGGGTGAAGCTGGAGACGGTGAAGCCGTCCAGTTCCGCCGGCCGCAGCCCGGCGGCGCGCAGCGTCTCGCGCAGGGCGCGGGCGATCCACCAATGCGCAGTTTCGATCGAGTAACGCTCGTAGGGCACCGAGACCGGCGCCGTCAGCACCACGCCGTCGTATCCCAGCCGCGCCATCAGGCCACCTGCCGTTTCTTCAGCGCGGTGGTGTCATGCGCCTTGCCCGCGGCCAGCAGATCGGCCGCCATGGTCTTGAGCGCGGCGCGCTGGATCTTCTGCGTCGCGGTCAGCGGCAGCGCCTCGACGAAGGCGATATAGCCCGGCACCTTGTAATAGGCCATCTGCCCCAGCGCCCATTCGGCGATCTCGCGCGCCTTGGCGGCCGAGGGGGCGGCGACGGTGAGGCAGGCGAAAACCTCGTCCCCGCGCACCGCGTCTGGGACCGGGGCGACGCCGGCAGCGGTGATCTCGGGGTGGCGCATCAGCACGGATTCGACCTCGACCGCCGCGATGTTCTCGCCGGAGCGGCGGATCACGTTCTTCTTGCGGTCGACGAAGAACAGATTGCCGTCGGCCTCCTGGCGCACGATGTCGCCGGTGTGGAAATAGCCGCCCTCCCAGGCCTCGTCGGTGGCCTCGGGGTTCTTGTAATAGCAGGTGAAGAAGCCGAAGCGCGGATCGGCGCCGGTGCGGCGGATCAGCAGCTCGCCCGGTTCGCCCACGGCGACATCGGCGCCCGCGTCATCGACGATGCGCAGCTCGACCGCATCGGTGGGCTTGCCCAGGCAGGCGCGACCCACCAGCCGATCCTCGGTATGGGCCGAGATTGCGGCGCCCGCGCCGGTCTCGGTCATCGCCCAGGCCTCCACCAGCGGGAAACCGAAGCGCGCCTCAAACTCGGCCTGCAGCTTGGGATCGACCCCGGCGCCGAAGCCGAAGCGGACGTCATGGGCGCGGTCGGCCGCGCTTGCCGGCGCGCCCATCAGCATCGAGGGCATGACGCCGAGGTAATGCAGACAGGTGGCGCGGGCGGCGCGCACGTCGTCCCACCAGCTTTTCGGATGGAAGCGGTCCAGCGCGGTCAGGCAGCCGCCGACGGCGATCATCCCCATGAAGGAGCAGGCCATGGCGTTCATGTGGAAGATCGGCAGCGGCGTGATCATCCGCTCGCCATCCGCGCGCAACTGGGCGATGCCGCCGAGGTTTCTGTACCAGTCGCCCGCGTCGAGGAAGTAGATGTTCGACAGCACGCAACCCTTGGGCTGGCCGGTGGTGCCGGAGGTATAGAGCACCGCCGCCTCGCGCCGCGCGCCGGTCTCCTGGGCCGCGACCTCGGCATGGGCGCGCGGGGCGGGGGGCACCTCTCCGGGCGCGATGACGGCCAGCGCGACGCCGGCGGCCGCGGCGGCGGCGCGCAGGTCCGCGGCGCGGGCGGGCAGGGCGACGATCAGTGCGGGTTCGGCGTGACCGATCATATACTCCAGCTCGGCCGCGCGCAGATCGGGGTTGATCGGCACGACGGAGGCGCCCAGCCGGTTCAGCGCCAGCCAGGTCAGGAAGAACACCGGGCGGTTCTCCAGCAGCAGCGCCACCCGCATGCGGGGGCCGTAGCCGGCGGCGGCCAGCGCATCGGCCATCGCATCCACCTGCGCCAGCGCCGCGCCATAGGCGATCTCGCCGGCGGGGATGTCATAGATCCGCGCGGTTTCCGCCAGCACGTTCAGCATCGGCCGGCCGGGATAGCGGCGGGCGGTCGCGGCGAAGGCGTCATAGACGCCGGGAAGCTCGGTCAGGGACATCGGGCTCACGGCAGCAGCTGGATATTGCCGAAGGCGGCGTCGCAGTTCAGCAGATCGACGCGCTTGTTCGCGATGCGGATCTGGCCGTCGACCACCGTCAGCTCATGCGTCGCGGTGATCGCCAGCAGGAACTGATCATCCAGCCGGGTTTCGACGTAATGCATGTTGGTATTGGTGACATAGCGGTTGGCCGCGGCGTCCATCACATCGACGAAGGGGCGCTGGATCACATGGTGGCAGCGGCTCTTGGGCTTCTGGCTGAAGGTGCGGGCGCCGTTTAGCCGTTCCACCCTGAGCCGTAGCATGAACTGATCCTCATGCAGCAGCGAGGTCACCAGATCCGGGTCGGTCTGCTTGTAGTCGAGCGGCATCCAGTAGACCCCCTCGGGCATCCAGAGGCTCAGCCATTCGTCATAGCGGCCCTCATCCAGCATGCGGGCCTCGTCATAGATGAAGTCGATCAGATCGTCGCGGGAGGGAAAGCTCATTCCGCGGCCTCCGTGCTGGCGGGCTGCGGCTGCATGAATTTCACCCAGGCGTGGAACTGGTTGCGCATCTGCCGTTCGGTGGTGCCATTCTCGACCGTCTCATGGGTGAAATCCTCGCCCTCGTGATAAAGGCGCTGGACGTTGACCCATTCCATGCCGTCGGCGGCCAGCCCCTCCTGCGCGCGTTCGTACATCTCCAGATCGTCGTGGCCGACCATCGAGGTCGGCGCGTTGATCAGCCGGTTGTACATCGCGGTGCGCGCCAGCAGCATGTCGGGGGCATCGACCAGCCGGTAGATATAGCTTTCCACCAGCGTCTTGTCGGGGCCGAGCGGAATGAAGTTCCTGAGCTGCTGGATTGGCCCCTTGATCATGATGTTGGGGAAATAGACGGTGTTGTGCCGGTTCTCGCCCAGGATCGCCCTGGCCTTCTCCTCGCCATAGGCCGCGACCATCTGGTCGAAATAGCCGGGGATGGCGGAATAGTCCGAATGGATCGAATGATGCACGCCGGTATGGCCGTGGCCGTTGGGCCAGGTGCGGATGCCCATGTTCTCGAAGAATTCGTAAGGCGACATGAAGGGGGCGATGATCTCCATCGCCATCGGCTTGGGTTTGTCCGCCGGCCAGTCCATGCCCTCGAAGATCTTGACCGCGGTGCCGGCCGAGGATTCATGCGCCACCATCGGGTGGCAGGTGTCGGTCTGGTTCTCGACCAGCATCTTCCAGTTGCACTTGTGCATGTAGCGCAGCGGCGGTCCCGCCACCTCCAGCCGCCCGGCGGGCGAGCGGTCGACCATATTGTCGAGCGACGACAGGCTGTCGCCGAAGAAGTCTTCGAACGAAATCCCCGTCTCTGCCAGGCGGGCGAAGATGAAGCCGCGATAGTTCTTCACCGCGCCCACAGCCTTCATGCCGCGGCCGTTCTCGGTCTGCTCCAGCCCGGTGCCCTCGTAGCCCTTCTTGAGCGGGATCGCCAACAGGCAGCCGTCGGTCTTGAACGACCAGGCGTGATAGGGGCAGCGGAAGAACTTGCCGGTATTGCCTTCGCGGTCGATGGCGATCTTGGTGCCCTTGTGCGGGCAGCGGTTGTAGAGCACGCAGATCTCGCCATTGGTATGGCGCACCTGGATCACCGGCTGGTCGCCCACTTGCGTGGTGTAATAGTCGCCCTTGTTCGGCGTCTGGCTGTCGTGGCCGACAAAGACCCAGGCGTTGGCGAAGAGATGTTTCATCTCCAGCCGGTAGACCTCGGGGTCGGTATAGACGTCGCGGTGGACCTGATGCGGCTGGACCAGACCGGCGACGGTGTCGATCGTATGGGCGGGCGTGGGGGCTGGCATGTCGGGCTCCTTCGCTAGAGGTCGAGGACCAGTTTGGCGGATTTCGCGCGGCTGACGCAGATTTGCATGAGCTTGCCTTCGGCCTTTTCGGCGTCCGACAGCACCACGTCGCGGTGATCGGGAATGCCGCTGATCACCCCGGTCTGGCAGATGCCGCAATCGCCGCGCTGGCAATCGTAGATCAGGTCGAGACCGCCATCCTCCAGCACCTCGATGATGGTCTTGTCGGGCGGGATCACGAAGACCTCTCCGGTCGAGGCCACCTCGACCTCGAAGGCGGTATCGCCCGCCGCGTGCCGGGCGGCGGCGAACAGCTCGAAATGGATCTGCGCATCGGGCAGGCCGGCGGCATTGGCGGCGGCGGGGGCGGCCTCGATCATCGGTTTCGGGCCGCAGACATAGAGATGGGTGGCCGGGTCGATGCCGGCGAACAGCCGCGCGAGGTTCAGCGGCACCATGTCGTCGTGGTGGAAGGTGACGGCGGCGCCGAAGGCCTCGGCCAGCTCCTCCTCATAGGCCATGACGCCGCGGCTGCGAGTGGTGTAATGCAGCGCGAAGGGGCGGCGCGCGGCACTGAGCGCGCTGGCCAGCGAGATGATCGGCGTGATGCCGATGCCGCCGGCCAGCAGCAGGGCAGGGCCGGCGTGTTCGCGCAGCGGGAAATCGTTCTTGGGCGCGGCGGCGGCCAGCCGGTCGCCGGCGGCCAGTTCGTGCATTTTCATCGACCCGCCCAGCCCCCCCGGCTCGCGCTGCACCGCGATGCGCAGCGTGTCGGGGGCGTCGCCGGGCCAGTCGATCAGCGAATAGGACCGGCTGCCCAGCGGGCCGAGATCGAAATCCAGATGCGCACCGGCGCCGTGGCCGGGCAACGGCGCGCCGTCGAGGCTGCGCAGCGTGAATTCCCGGATGCGGTCCGTCTTGTCCCGGACGCTGTCGACGATGAGGTCTTGTGTCACGCGTTTTCCCCGCGTTTTCTCCCTGTGCAAATAATATGAAATTTCATATATTATCGGTCAAGAACTTTCTTGACCCTCGCAGCGATCCGGCGGATGCGGGTGCGCAAGAACCGGGCACAGGCGGATGACGACAGAAAACACGACAGAAGGGCCGGCCGAAAACCGGCAGGGAAAAACCGAGGCCGAACAGCCCTTTGTCACCTCGTACCTGCTGTATCTGCTGGCCGCCGTCAGCGACCGGGCCAGCGCGGAGTTCCACGCCCATGCCCGCGCGGCGGGGCTGAGGGTGCCGGAGTGGCGGGTGCTGGCCTGTCTGACCGACGAGGATGGGGCGATGGTCACCCGGCTGGCGCGGCTGTCGCTGATGGAGCAGTCGCGGCTGACCCGAATCATCGACCAGATGGCCGACCGCGGGCTGGTCACCCGCCGCTCGGACCCGCAGGACCGCCGGCGGGTGCGGGTGTTCCTGACCGAGAGCGGCGGCGCGCTGGCCCGCGGCCTGCGCCAGGATGCCATGGCGCATGAGGCGCGCATCCTGGACCGGCTGACGGCCGAGGACGCGGTGCGGATCAAGACGCTGCTTTCGGCGCTGCTGGATCAGCTCGACACCCCGGAGGGGACCTAGATGGAGGGGACCTAGATCATGCCCCGGCATGCGGGCGCCGCGGCCCGCGGCGCGCCGTCGTCGAAACAGGCGACAGGGTGGCCGGCGATCAGGTCGAACATCGCCTGCCGCACCTGTGCCCTCCGGTCCCCGTCGCTCAGCGCCCGATCAGCGAGGGCAGCCAGGTGCCCACCGCGGGCTGCCAGACGATCAGGGCGAGCACCAGCAGCTTGATCACCACGAAGGGGGTGATGGCGGCGTAGATCGTGCTCATCCGGATCGCGGGTGGCGCCACGCCGCGCATCACGAAGAGGATCAGGCCGAAGGGCGGCGTCAGCAGGCCGATCTCCATCGTCAGCAGATAGACCAGCCCCAGCACCAGCGGTTCGACGCCTGCCGCCTTGGCCAGCGGTACGAAGATCGGCACCGTCACCATCAGCATCGACACCTGGTCGATGAAGCAGCCCATCACCAGCAGCACCACGATCATGCCGACCAGCACCTGCACCGGGTCGAGGCCGAAGCCCTGCACCGCGGCGATCACCCCGTTGGTGGCGCCCGAGAAGGACAGCACCTGGGCGAAGGTCTGCGACACCAGCATGATGAAGAGGATCATCACCGACAGTTTCACCGTCTCGGTCAGCGCCCGGCGCAGCTTCTCCCAGCTGAGCGCGCGGTACCCCGCCCCCAGCGCCAGCGCCGCGAAGGAGCCGAGCGCGGCGCTTTCGGTGGGGGTGGCGATGCCGGCCAGCAGGCTGCCGATCACCACCACGAAGACCAGCGACAGCGGCGCCACATAGCGCAGGAAGGGCCCCCAGCGCGCGGACAGGCTCAGGCCGTCATGCTCGGGGTCGGGCGGTGCCAGCGCCGGGTTGCGGATGGCGCAAAACAGGATCCACAGCACGAAGAGCGCCGACAGCAGCAGCGCCGGCAGCACGCCGGCGATCAGCAGCCCGGTGATCGAGATGCCGGTGAGGCTGCCCACCAGCACCGCCAGCGCCGAGGGCGGGATCAGCATGGCGATGGCGCCCGAGGCCATGATCGGCCCCATCGCCAGGGTGGGCGCATAGCCCTTCTTCAGCATCCCCGGCAGCAGGGTCGAGCCCAGCATGGCGGTATTGGCGATGGTCGAGCCCGACAGCGCCGCGAACAGGGTGCCGCCGAAGACGCTGACCACCGCCAGCCGCCCCGGAATGCGCGTCACCACCCGGTCGACCGCGTCGATGGCGCGATGCGCCACCCCGGTCTGGAACAGGATCTCTCCCATCAGGATGAACAGCGGCACCGGTGCCATCTGGAAATTGGCGATGGATTGCACCGAATTGCGCGCCAGCTGGATCAGGCCGCGGTCGCCGCCCAGCACCTCGTAGGCGCCGACGACGGTGACGGCGAGAAAGGCGAAGGCCACCGGCAGCCCCATCAGCAGCAACAGCGCCAGACCGCCCAGCATCAGGGTCAGAACAAGGGTCCAGTCCATATCGGTTACAGTCCCGTCAAAGTGTCGTCGGCGCCGGCCGGCGGGCGCCGGCCCAGGCTCTGGCGCAGGAATTCCGCCGCCAGCAGGGCAAAGCCCAGCGGCGCCACGCTCAGCACCCACCATTCTGGAAAGGTGAAGGCGGTGCGGATCATCGAGCCGCGCTGCATCGAGATCGCCACCGCGGCGATGGCATAGCGCAGCACCACCAGGCAGGTCACCAGCCCGATGACCGCGGTCAGCCGCCCCAGCGGCTGCGCCAGCCGTGGCGGCAGGGCGCCGGTGATCAGGTCGACGGTGACATGGCCGCGCTGCCACAGCACCCAGGGGGCGCCGAGGAAGGTGGCGATCAGCAGCGCGTATTCGACCGCGTCCAGCAGCCCGTAGATCGGGCTGCCGAACAGGTTTCTGAGGATCACGTTGACCGCGATCATCGCGGCGATCAGCGCGAGGGCGGTGGCGGCCACCGCGGCGCAGATCGACAGCAGCCTGTCGAACAGCGCGTTCAGCTTGGTCATCCTGCCTGGCTCTTGGCTGCGGCGATCACTTGGTCAGGCAGGCTTTGAGATCGGCGGCGATGGCGGCGTCGACCTCGGTCACCGCGGCCCAGCCGGCGTCCTGCGCGGTGGCGAGCCATTTCGCCTCGTCCTCGGGCGAGAATTTGATCACCTCGATGCCGGCGGCGGCCTGTTTTCCGGCCTCGGCGGCGTTGATGGCGATATTGTCGGCGTTCTTCGCCTCGATCCATTCCGCCGATTGCTGCAGCACTGCCTTGGCCTCGTCCGACAGCCCGTTCCAGGTGTCGAGGTTGACCAGGAAGTTCACGTCGACCTGATAGAAGCCCGGATCGACGCGGTATTTCGTCTGCTCGTCCCAGCCCAGATCCATCACCCCCTGCAGCGGCCAGCCGTAGCCGTCGATGGCGCCACGCTCCAGCGCGGTATAGACCTCGCCGGGGGCGGTGCGCACCGGGGTCGCGCCCAGGGCGTTGAACATGGCGCGGTAGACCGGCGTGGTGCGGATCGTCAGCCCGGTCAGGTCGGGCGCGGTGATCGGCTTGGTCAGATAGAGGTGGAAGGCGACGTTGTCGCCGGTGCGGGCCAGGAACTTGACGTTCATCTGGTCCCGATGGATCGCGTCGATCTTGTCGAAACAGCCGTTCGCCCGCTGCTCCTGCACGGTGTTGGTGGCCAGGTGCAGCGCGTCGCCGGTGGGCACCAGGTTGGTGTAGAAGGCGGTGGTGTTATTGGCGATATCGACCACGCCGTTGGACACCGCATTGCCCAGCTCGAACGGCGGCATCGCCTCGGGGCCGCCGACGTGTTCGATCTGCACCACGCCCTTGCCGACCTCGTTCACATGGGCGACGAAGGCCTCGAACGGGCGCGAGAAGGTGGTGCCGTTGGCAAAGGCGCTGACGCCGCGCAGGGTGACCTCCTCGGCCAGGGCCGGTGCGGCGGCCAGCCCGGCGCTCAGCCCGGCACCCAGTCCGGCGGCAAGCGCCAATGATGCAAATCGTGTCATGAAACCTCTCCCTGATTGGTGCTGTCGCGCGGCCGGCGACGGCGATGATCCTGTTGGCGTCGCGCGCGGCCTCGGCCCGGTGCGGGGGGGGAGATATATGCAAACGGGTACGTTCCCCTCCGGACGGTATCCGGTTCGCTTTTATACGATGTCATTCGCGCGTTCCGTCTGACAGGTTAATGGTTGCATTTTCATGTCGTCAAGGGGCGCGGAGCGGGCGCCGACGAAAGGCTGGCGCGACCGCGACCGCGACGGATCGGATTGCCCGAATCCTGCCCGGGCGGCGGTCGCGGAGTGCGAAGTGGTTGCCGAAGGTTGAAATATCATGGAAATATGGCGGTCACAGCAATCGACAGCGGACAATGCGGGAGGACGGCGGCGGATGACCGAGGCGGCAGGGCAGCAGGCGCAGGGCGCCGGGGACACAGAGGAGGGTGCGGCGCGCGCCGCCGGAACCGAGGTACCGGTGCGCCCCTGGCTGGGCGAGGTCGGGCTGAACGGCTTCGCGCCCTATCTGATGAACCGCATCATGGGCCGCTACAATGCCGATCTGCGGCGCGAGATGGCGGCGCAGGGGCTGAGCACCGCGAAGATGCGGGCGCTGGCGGTGCTGTCGGTGATCGACGGCATCCAGATGTCGCAGCTGGGCGTCTATGCGGTGGTCGAACAGTCCACCCTGTCGCGCGCGGTCGAATCGCTGTGCGCGGACGGGCTGGTGCGGCGCGAGAGCGACCCGGACGACCAGCGCGCCATGCGGATCTTTCTGACCCGCGCCGGGCGGGCCGCCTTCGACCGGATGTGGCCGCATATGGCCGGAAGCCATGACCGCATGTTCGCCGGCATCGGCGAGGACGAGCGCCGCGCCTTTCTGGGCACGCTGCACAAGATGCTGGCCAATATCCGCAAGCACGAATTCTGAGGCCGGAGCCAGAGGGGGCGCGGCTCAGGCCGCGCCGGTCCACCAGGCCTCGATCTCTTCCGGCGTGATCCGCCCGGCGGGGCCGAGGCCCACCAGCGTGGTCCGCTCGGTCCCGCCACGGCGGATCTCGGCATGGCGGCCGACCGCCTGCACCTCCAGCGGTCCCGCGTCGCTCAGCACGAAGCCCTTGAGCCGATAGAGCCCCTCGGGCCGCGCCGCCAGCAGCGTGTCGAGCCGGGCGCGCGGTATCACCCGGTCGCTGTCGTGCATCCAGCGGACATAGGCGGGATGCGGCACGATCGCGCTCCACTGCGGTTTCGGCAGAAGGTCGAACAGCAGCGGCGCCAGCGGCCCCGCCGCCGGCAGCGGCAGCGGGCTGCGGCCGCCGATGCCGCGCAGCCGGTCGGTCAGCGCCTTATCGGGGGTGGCGTCCCTGGTCACCAGCAGCAGGTCGGCGACGCGGATCTGCTGTTCGATCTGCGGCGCGATCTGCAGATCCGCCAGCAGCGCCGGCGCGTTCAGCGCATCGACCAGGGTGACGATGCCGGCATAGGACAGCTCCGGCTCGGCCTTGGCGGCATTGGCGATCGAGGCCGGATCGGCGATGCCGCTGGCCTCGATCAGCAGATGGTCGGGGCGCGGCCGGCGGTCCAGCGCGCGGCCCAGCGCGATGAACAGATCCGCCCCCATGGTGCAGCAGACGCAGCCGTTGGTCAGTTGCAGCGTATCGCCGCCCTCGGCCGCGATCAGAGCCGCGTCGATGTTGATGGCGCCGAAGTCGTTGACCA
>JBFXGQ010000088.1:0-11100 GCA_050177915.1 Pseudodonghicola sp.
TTTCCACATGGACAGCAAGAGTATCGAGGGCCGCTGGAGCGTGGTGTCCTGGCGGCAGGATTACGACGACGGGCGGGTGGTTCTGCCGATGGGCGACCGGCTGAACGGTTTCGTCCAGTACCACGATGGCCGCGTGGTGGTCATGGTGACCGACGCCACCCGGCCGAATTTCACCACCGGCGGCCAATGGGACGCCAGCACCGAGGAAAAGGCAAAGGCCTATGAGACCGGCCTGTTCTACGCCGGCCCCTACCGGGTCGAGGGCGATCACGTGTTCCACGAGATCGAGATCGCCTCGGTGCCGAACTGGGTCGGCGGCACCCAGAAACGCCGCGCCAGGCTGGAGGGCGACAGGCTGCAGCTGATCGCCCGGCTCGAAGACGGAACCACGGAAGCGCGCACCGCGGTGCTGGAATGGCGGCGCATCGCCTGACAGCGCCCTATCGGAGGAGAATGACACCATGACGATCCTGTCTCTCGGCTATATCGGCGTGAATGCCGAAAGCCTGGCCGACTGGGCCGATTACGGCCCCAACCTTCTGGGTCTGCAGGCGGTGGACCGGACATCCAAGACGCTGGGCTTCCGCATGGATGACCGCCGCCAGCGGCTCTATATCGAGGAAAATGGCAGGTCCTCGGCCGAATATTTCGGCTGGGAGGTGCTGGACAGCGCCGCGCTGCACCGCGTCGGCGCCCGGCTCGAGGCTGCCGGGGTCGCGGTGCACTACGGCGATACCGCGCTGGCCGACCAGCGCCGGGTGCGCGAGCTGATCTGGTTCAGGGACCCCGGCGGCAACCGGGTGGAGCTGTTCTGGGGGCAGGAGATCGCCGCCGATCCGTTCCAGCCCGGCCGCAACATCGGCGGTTTCCGCACCGGCGCGATGGGGCTGGGCCATGCGGTGCTGACCTGCGAAAGCATGGCTGACCTGCTGCCCTTCTATACCGAGACCCTGGGCTTCGGCGTCTCCGACTACGTGAACCAGCCGTTCAAGGCCTATTTCCTGCACGTCAATCCGCGTCACCACAGCCTGGCACTGGTCGAGACCGGCAGCCGCAGCGTGCATCACCTGATGATGGAGCTGATGCATTTCGACGACATCGGCCACGGCTACGATCTGGCGCATCACCGGGGCGAGGATATCGGCGTCACGCTGGGTCGGCACACCAACGACTTCATGACCTCGTTCTACACCTATTCGCCGTCGAAATTCATGATCGAATACGGCTGGGGCGGGCGCGAGATCGACCCGAACAACTGGCAGGTCGAAGAGCTGACCGACGGGCCCAGCATCTGGGGCCACAACCGCAGCTGGCTGAGCGACGAGGCCAATGCCGTCGCCCGCGAGCTGCAACGCAAGAATGCCGACAAGGGGCTGCGCCAGCCGGTGCAGGTGCTGCCGGGCGCGCATGTGGCGATGGCCGCCAACTGCGCCTGGTGGGACAGCATGGCGCGCGGAAACGGCTGACCGGGCCCGGCGCCCGCAGACGCAACATCGACGGAGGAGAAGAACCATGAAACATTTCAGACTGGGCGCCCTGCTGGCAGGGGCGCTCGCGGCCTTGCCGATGGCAGGTTTCGCGGCGGATTACACGCTGGTGATTTCCAGCTGGACCTCGCCGCAGCACGGCATCAACGCCAAGATGTGGCCGCGCTTTACCGAGATGGTCGAGGAGGCCACCGGCGGCCGCGTCACCGCCGAGCTCAAGCTGGATCTCGGGCCGCCGCAGGCGCAGACCGATCTGGTGCAGGACGGCATCGCCGATGTCTCGATCATCGCGCATTCCTACCAGACCGGGCGGTTCCCCAGCACCAAGCTGGCCGAACTGCCGGGCTATGCGGCCTCGACCGAGGATTTCTCGGTCGCCTATTGGCGGGCCTACGAGAAATACATGAAGGCCGCCGACGAACATCGCGGGCTGAAGCTGCTGGCGCTGCACACCAACGGCCCCGCCCAGCTGCATTCGCACAGCAAGGTCACCACACTGGACGAGATCGCCGGGATGAAGCTGCGGATCACCGGCGAGGCGATGGGCCAGGCGGTGAACGCGCTGGGCGCCACCGGCATCCAGGTTCCGGCGCCCAAGGTCTATGAGACCCTTTCGTCGAATGCCGCCGACGGCGTGCTGATGCCGATGGAGGCGCGAGTGGGCTTCCGCCTGACCGAGGTGGCCGAGAACGTCTATGAGATGCCCGGCGGCTTCGGCCGGTTCTCCTTCGCCTTCGTGATGAACGAGGACGTGTTCAACGCCCTGCCCGCGGATATCCGCGCGGCGCTGGACGAAAAGGTCTTCGGCGAACCGCTGAGCCGAGAGCTTGGCCGCATCTGGGACGAGATCGACGAGATCGGCCGCGCCGGCACGCTGGCGGCAGAGGGCAATGCGATCACCGCCGCCAGCGCCGAGGATCGGGCCGAATTCGCCCGCCGCACCGCCGGGCTGCGCCAGGCCATCATCGACGAGGTCGCGGCGACCGGCATCGACGCCGCCGCCGTGGTCCAGATGCTCGAGACCGCCGGCCAGGACAACTGAGCCGCGGGCGGGGTGCGGTCCCGGACCGGGCCGCCCCCGCCCATTCGCTTTGCCTGCCAGGACACAGATATGACTGCGCTTTCCCCTGACCGGATCATCCGCGCCGCGGATTTCCTTCTCATGCTCGTCGCCTCGGTCGCGCTTTTCGCGCTGATGGTGATGACCTTTCTCGATGTCACCATGCGGTCGGTTCTCAACGCCTCGATCCAGGAGGCGACCGAGCTCACGCGGATCTTCATGGCGGTGCTGGTCTTCGCCTCGCTGCCGGTGCTGATGGCGCGCGGCGGCGCGATTTCAATCGACCTGCTCGACCCGCTGTTCCGCCGCATCGGGATCGAGAGGGGGCTGGCCGCGCTGGTCAGCCTGTTCACCGGGCTGATTCTGTTCTGGCCGGTGCAGCGGCTGTGGGTGCTGGTCGCCCGCACCCGCAGCTATGGCGAGGTGACGGAATACCTGCATATCCCGCAGTATCTGGTGCTGGGCTTCATCGCCGTGGCGGTCGCGGTGACCGGGCTGGCGGCGATGGCGCGCGGCGTCTTCCTGCTGCTGCGCCCGCGGGCGGGGAGGGCGGCACGATGACCGCCGCGCTGATCGGGTTCACCTGCGTTCTGCTGCTGGCCTTCCTGCGGGTGCCCATCGCCTTCGCCATGGGTTTCGTCGGCGTGCTGGGCGTCGCGCATGAGCGCGGCGGGCTGCTCGATGCCTCGGGCTATGTGCCGGCGGTGTCGATGGCGGCGCGGCAGATCAGCGACACCGCGCAGGACTACGGGCTGTCGGTGATTCCGCTGTTCATCCTGATGGGGCTCTTCATCAACAAGGGCGGCCTCAGCCGCGAGCTCTACGGGCTCGGCAACGCCTTTCTCGGCCATATGCGCGGCGGGCTGGCGATGGCGACCGTGGTGGCCTGCGGCGGCTTCTCGGCGATCAGCGGCTCGTCGCTCGCCACCGCCGCCACCATGTCCAAGGTCGCCATCCCGGAAATGCGCCGCTATGGCTATTCCGACCGGCTGTCCAGCGCCTCGGTCGCCGCCGGCGGCACGCTGGGCATCCTGATCCCGCCCTCGGTGATCCTGGTGATCTACGGGCTGCTGACCGAAACCTCGATCGGCAAGCTGTTCATCGCCGGCGTGGTGCCCGGGCTGATCGGCATCCTGTTCTATCTCTTCGCGGTGCGCTGGACGGTGTTCCGCGATCCCGAGGCCGGCCCGCGCGGCGAGCGCCACAGCTGGCGCCAGCGCGGCAAGGCGGTGGTCTCGGTCTGGGCGGTGCTGCTGCTCTTCGTCGCCATCATCGGCGGGCTCTACGGCATCTTCGACTTCGCGCCGCTGAACCTGACCTTCTCGCCGACCGAAGTGGCGGGGGTGGGGGCGATGGGCGCCTTTCTGATCGCGCTGGGCCGCCGGCGGCTGACGCTGGCCGACACCTTCGAGGTGCTGCGCGAATCCGCCCTGACCTCGGCCGGGCTCTTCATGGTGCTGATCGGCGCGGCGCTGTTTTCCAACTTCATGAACCTCGCCGGCCTGCCCGAGGCGCTGGTGGGCTTCGTCACCGGCTACGACCTGTCGCCGATCGCGGTGATCCTGATCATCGCGGCGATCTACATCCTGCTGGGCTGCGTGTTCGAAAGCCTGTCGCTGCTGCTGCTCACCGTGCCGATCTTCTTCCCGGTGATCACCACGCTGGGGTTCGATCCGGTCTGGTTCGGCATCTTCGTCGTGGTGGTGACCGAGATCGGCATGATCACCCCGCCGATCGGGCTCAATGTCTTCATCCTGCAGGCGGTGATGGGCAACATCTCGACCGGCACCATCTTTCGCGGCGTCACCCCGTTCTGGGTGGCCGACATCTTCCGCCTGGCGCTGATCATCTTCGTGCCGGGTGTCGTGCTGGTCCTGCTGTGACGGGGCCGCGCCAATGACTCAACAAGAAGGACTTGCAATGACACCGGAACAGATAGCCGCGCGTCTTCGCGCGGCGGAGGCGGCGGGGGAGGCGATTGCCCCGGTGCGGGAGGGGATCGCGACGGCCGAGGCGGCCTATGCGGTGCAGGAGATCAACACCGCGGCGCGGCTGGCGGCCGGGGGGCGGCTGGTGGGGCGCAAGATCGGGTTGACCAACCCGGCGGTGCAGCGTCAGCTGGGCGTCGATCAGCCGGATTACGGCATGCTGTTCGCCGATATGGACGTGCCGCACGATGGCGAGATCGCCTGGAGCCCGGGCGCCCAGCACAAGGTGGAGGCGGAGCTGGCCTTCGTCCTGGGTCGCGCCCTGCCGCATCCCGATTGTTCGATGGCCGAGGTGATCCGCGCGGTGGACTACGTGGTGCCCAGCTTCGAGATCGTCGGCTCGCGCATCGCCGATTGGGACATCCGCTTCGTCGATACCGTGGCCGACAACGCCTCCTCGGCGCTGTTCACGCTGGGGCCCTGCGCCCGGCGGCTGGCCGGTGCCGATCTGCTCGATTGCCGGATGGAGATGCGCCGCGACGGCGAACTGGTGTCGGAAGGCACCGGGCGCGCCTGCCTCGGATCGCCGCTCAACGCGGTGCTCTGGCTGGCCCGCCGGATGGCGGCGCTCGGCCGGCCGCTCGGCGAGGGCGATCTGGTGCTGTCGGGCGCGCTGGGGCCGATGGTGGCGGCCACGCCCGGCGCCCGGTTCACCGCCACCATCGACGGGTTCGGCGAGACCGCCGTCAGCTTCGGAGCGTGAGGATGGACAAGATCAAATGCGCGATCATCGGCTCGGGCAATATCGGCACCGACCTGATGATCAAGATCATGCGCCTGTCCAAGCGGCTGGAGATGGCCGCCATGGTGGGCATCGACCCCGACAGCGACGGGCTGAAGCGCGCCGCGCGGCTGGGGGTGGCGACCACCCATGAGGGGCTTGCCGGGCTGCGGGCGCTGCCCGGCTACGGCGATATCCGCATCGTCTTCGACGCCACCAGCGCTGGCGCCCACCAGCGCCATTCCGAGGCGCTGATCGCCGATGGCAAGCAGGTGATCGACCTGACGCCGGCGGCCATCGGCCCCTTCGTGGTGCCCTCGGTCAATATCGACGCCCATCTGGCGGCGCCCAACGTCAACATGGTGACCTGCGGCGGCCAGGCGACGATCCCGATGGTGGCCGCGGTCAACCGCGTGGCAAAGGTGCAGTATGGCGAGATCGTCGCCTCCATCGCCTCGAAATCCGCCGGCCCCGGCACCCGTGCCAATATCGACGAGTTCACCGAGACCACCGCGCATGCCATCGAGGCGGTGGGCGGCGCCAGCCGCGGCAAGGCGATCATCATCCTCAACCCGGCCGAGCCGCCGCTGATCATGCGCGACACCGTCTTCTGTCTGTGTGACGACGCCGACCCGGAGGCGATCCGCGCCTCGGTCCGGCAGATGGAGGCGGAGGTGCGCGCCTATGTCCCCGGCTACCGGCTGAAGCAGGAGGTGCAGATCGAACGCATCGGCGACAACGCGCCGCTGCATATCCCCGAGATGGGCGGCGATTTCACCGGGCTCAAGGTGTCGATCTTCCTCGAGGTCGAGGGGGCGGCGCATTACCTGCCGGCCTATGCCGGCAATCTCGACATCATGACCTCGGCGGCGCTGCGCACCGCCGAACGCCTGGCGCAGAGCCGCAACTGGGGGGAGGCCGCCTGATGACCGCGCAACTCTATATCCAGGACGTCACCCTGCGCGACGGCATGCATGCGCTGCGCCACCAGTACGATCTGGGCCATATCCGCGCCATCGCCGAGGCGCTGGACGAGGCCGGGGTGGATGCCATCGAGGTGTCGCATGGCGACGGGCTGACCGGTTCGACCTTCACCTATGGCTTCGGCCGGCACAGCGATGCCGACTGGATCGCCGCGGCGGCATCGGTCTGCAAGCGGGCGCGGCTGACCGCGCTGCTGATCCCCGGCATCGGCACCATCGAGGATCTGCGGCGCGCCCGCGATCTCGGCGTGACCTCGGTCCGGGTCGCCACCCATTCGACCGAGGCCGATGTCGCCGCCCAGCATATCGCCGCGGCCTGCGAGATGGGGATGGATGTCTCGGGCTTCCTGATGATGTCGCACATGACCCCGCCGGAGGTGCTGGCGGGGCAGGCGGCCAGGATGGAGAGCTATGGCGCGGGCTGCGTCTATGTCACCGACTCGGGCGGCGGCATGGTGATGCGCGACGTGGCGGCGCGGTTCGACGCCTACGACCGGGTGCTGCGGCCCGAAACCCGGCGCGGCGCCCATATGCACGAGAACCTGTCGCTGTCGGTGGCCAATTCGGTGGTGGCGGTGGAACATGGCGCCAGCCGCGTCGATGCCTCGCTCGCCGGCATGGGGGCGGGGGCCGGCAACACGCCGATCGAGGCCTTCGTGGCGGTGGCCGACCTGATGGGCTGGTCGCATGGCTGCGATCTCTTCAAGCTGCAGGACGCGGCGGAGGAGCTGGTGCGGCCGCTGCAGGACCGCCCGGTGCGGGTCGACCGCGAGACCATGACGCTGGGCTACGCCGGGGTCTACTCCAGCTTCCTGCGCCACGCCGAACGCGCCGCCGAGACCCACGGCCTCGACACCCGCGACATCCTGATCGAACTCGGCCGCCGCAAGATGGTCGGCGGCCAGGAGGACATGATCACCGACGTCGCCCTCGACCTCGTCAACGCACGGTAAAGGACCCCGGCACGCCCTGAACGGGCGTGCCGGTCTTTGATCGGGCCTCAGGCGCTGGCGCTCCCTTCGGCCGGGGGATGCATGCCGTGCACAATGAAATCTATCAGCTCCTCCCGGATCCGCTCCTGCTCGTCGAGGGAACAGAGCCCGTCGGACAGCCGCTGGATCCGGCTGGCGGCGTCCTTCTGGACGATGGAGATCAGGATGCAGCCGACCATGAAGTTGTAGCGCCAGTTCGCCGCCTGCTTGTCGAAGGCCGGCACCGCCTGCTGGATCGCCTCGATATAGGCACGGGCCATGCCGTCGAGCTCCCTTTCGATCAGCGCCGCGGTCCAGTCGGTCGGCGCCAGCCGGTTCTTGATCAGCAGCGTCGCCAAGAGCACGCCTTCGCCCGGCACATCGTTGCGAAAATAGCCGCCGACGAAGCCCGAGACGATATCGGCGATGTCGATCGGCCGGCCGGTTTCGGCGGCCCGCGTCTTCAGCCGGGCCAGATGCTCCATCCGGTAGCGGGCGCTGCGCCGCAGCACGTCGCCGAAGATCTCGACGGCAAGCTTGTCCTTGCCGCCGAAATAATAGCTGACCGAGGCGCTGTTCACATGCGCCGCCTGGGCGATGTCGCGCGTCGTGGTGGATTCGAAACCCCGCTCGGCGAACAGCTGCCGGGCGGCGGCGCGGATGCGCTCCTTCGGGTCGTCCTGCTCGCGTTCCCTCGTTGCCATGGATAGTCAGCCTCCGGACTGCGTGGCTCCCGTCACCACATTTGCATAAGCGCCAGTGGTATTCGCTTCAAGATCCCGGCTCTGCTCGACCTCTTCGGCGATGCGCTGGAAGCTGGCGTTCAGCCGATCCTGCAGGGCGCCCAGATCGTGGCCCAGCAGGCGGCCGTCGCGTTTCACGATGCGGCCGTCGATCAGCACGGTATCGGCATCGCCCGGCCGCGATTGCAGCATCAGCATGGCGACCGGATCGCTGAACGGGATCATGTTGGTGCCATCGGCGCGGAACAGCGCGATGTCGGCCCGGGCGCCGACCGACAGGTGGCCCAGATCGTCGCCCAGCTTCATCGCGCGGATCCCGCCTTCGGTGCCGTAGCGCAGCGCGTCCCGGACGCCGAGCGCGATCTTGTCCGGCACCACGCCGCGGTCGAGATAGGGCTGGTTCTGGATGGCGCGCGCGGTCTGCAGGCCGATCCTGAGCTGGGTCAGCATATCGCCGCTGTTCTGCGACACGATGTCGACACCGAAGCTGGGCAGGCCGCCGGCCTCGAGCAGGCGGTTGGTCGCCGGCCAGCCCATGCCCATCTGCATCTCGGTCTCCGGCGTGATCGACAGGCTGGCGCCGGAGCGGACAAGCGCGGCGAGCTCGTCGTCCGAGCACATGTTGGCGTGCACGAAGAGCATGTCGTCGGCCAGCCTGCCGCGGCCATCGAGCTCCAGGATGCCGTGCGGCGATCCCATGGTGCCGACATGCAGCGTGATCAGCGCATCATGCTTGCGGGCGACGGCGAGCTCGGCATCGGTCTGCTCCGGGCCGATCAGCTTGGTCTCGGTGGTGGCGATGCCGAATTTCAGCAGCGAGCCGGCCTTGCGGTGGAAGTCTCCGGCGACCGATTCCGCATGGGCGATGCGCTGGTCGTGCGCGCTGAAATGCCGGTTGCGGGTCGGGACGTCGTAGAAGCCATAGCAGAAGACGCCGCGGATGCCCGCATCGGTCAGGCCCTGGATGGCGGCCTCGGTGTGGGTCGGGCTGTTCATGATGTGCGAGAAATCGCAGATGCTGGTGACGCCGGTGTCGATGGCCTCGAGCGCGCCGACCAGATTGGCCAGATAGACGTCGTCGGGCGAGAAGGCGGTGGCGTATCCGACGCGGATCTGCCGGACGTAATCCGCGAGCGACCAGTCAGCGGCGACGCCGCGGATGCCGGTCTGCCAGATATGGCGGTGGCTGTCGGCAAAGCCCGCCACCGCGATGGCGCCGTTGCCGTCGATGACGTCTCGCGCGTCGGGGGCGCCATCGGCGCCGATGGCGGCAATGCGCCCGTCCCTGATCAGAATGTTGCACGGCGTGGGCCGCAGGTTCGGCTCTTGCCGGGCATCCGCAAGGAAAACGTTGCGGATCAATGTGCTGGTGGTCATAGCCCCCTCCTTTGTTCGTCCGGGAGATTAGCTTAATCCGATAGTTTAAACAACCAGTTTAACCAAGTGATTGACTCGCCGGAGGCAGCCGACTATGACTGCCCCAGGAATTCGGATCTCAATCCCAGGGAGGAACACATGGGGGCAGGCAAATTCAGCGCGCTGGCTTTGGCAGCGGCCATCATCGGCGGGCAGGCGTTCGCCGCGGACGCCATCAACCTGAAGTTCGCGGTTTTCACGCCGGAGCAGGAAATCACCTATCAGGAGGCGATGAAGCCCTGGGCCGAGGCCGTCGAGGCGGCGAGCGGCGGCAAGCTGGAGATCGAGATGTTCCCCGGCGGCATCCTCGGGCGCGACGGTTCCAAGCAGGTGAAGATGCTCAAGGACGGGGTGGCGGACATCGCCTTCATCATCCCCGCCTACAACCCCGGCCTGTTTCCGGACAACTGGATCATCGAGCTGCCGGACACCTCGGGCACCGCGACCGAAGGGTCGCTGACCTTCTGGCGGATGATCGAATCCGGCATGCTGCGCGGCTATGAGGATCTTGAGGTGCTGGGCTTCGTCGCCACCTCGCCCTATCTGATGCATGGCACCAAGCCGATGGAGACGATCGACGACCTCAAGGGCAAGAAGATCCGCATCGCCGGCAAGCTGGAACAGACCTGTGTCGAAGAGGTCGGCGGCGTGCCGGTCGGCATGCCGATCTCGAAGATCCCGGAAAGCCTGACGCGCGGCATCATCGACGCGACGCCGATGCACTATGCTGCGCTCTATGCCTTCGGCGTGTCCAGCGCGACGGATTACCACTATCACAATCACTTCGGCTCTCTGCCCTTCGGCTTCGTCATGACCAAGGAGCGTTTCGCGGCGCTGCCCGAGGACGTTCAGGCGATCATGAAGGAGAAGGGCGGCGAAGCGCTGGCCAAGATCTTCGGCGCCGCCATGGATGCCGAGAACGCCCGCCGTCTCGACGAGACCAGAAGCGACAGCAAGCAGCATGTGGTCGACCCCTCGGCCGCGGACAAGGCGGCCTGGTCCGAGAAGATGAAGGCCTGCAGCGCCAAGTTCGTCGCCGAGCAGGACAACGGTGAGGCGCTGCAAGCCGCCTATCTGAAGACGCTGGAGCAGGTCCGGTCAGAGCTGGGCGAGTGATGGCGATTTCCGACCTTTATCGTCGCAACATACAGCTGACGCGCGTCATTGCCCTGGTCGGGCTGGCGGCCCTTCTGATCATCGCCCTGGCGACGCTGGTCGATGTGGGCGCGCGTTGGCTGTTCGCCGCGCCGATTGCCGGGGTCTACGATCTGTCGACCCTGTTCATCGCGGTCGCCATGGCCGCCTGTTTCCCGGCGGCCCTGGCGAGCCGGCAGAACATCCGCGCCACCTTCTTTGCGGATCTGATGCCGAAACGCGTCCAGCAGGTCTTCGAGGCGATTGCCGAGCTCTTTACCCTGGCCTTCTTCGCGCTGCTGGCGTGGCAACTGGTGATCTACTGCCAGGAACTCAGGGAAAGCGGCGAGACCTCCTTTATTCTGGAGGTGCCGATCGCGCCCTGGTGGATCGCCGCGACGGCGCTTTTCATCCTCTGTGTGCCGGTCCAGCTGATGGTTGCCGCCGGCGCCCTGCACGATGCGGTCACCGGCCGTGTCTCGCTGCCCCCTGAAGAAGAAGTCTACTGATGGATCCGCTGCTGATTGCCGGGCTGGGCCTGGCGTTCATGTTCCTTCTCTTCCTGATCAAGGTGCCGATCGGCGTCGCCATGGCGAT
>JBFXGQ010000089.1:0-11067 GCA_050177915.1 Pseudodonghicola sp.
ACGGGGTTCAAGCCAGGCGTGCGGAGTTGGATAAGGAATACAAAATCTATCAGGCGCGTCGGGATTATGTGACCGAAACTGCGAATGCGACGCAGCGCCTGAAGCCGCTTCCCAGCAATGATGTTCTGCTTGAATACTATCGCAAATTCCGCAAAGGAGGTCAGAAGGCGGGGGTGTTTTGTCCCCCGCGCGCTCAATCGGTGGATTTGGGTGAGCAGGCGGTTGAAGATCAGAACTTCGTCCTGCGGTGCCTGCAACAGTATCTGAATCCGGCCTTTTCCAAATCCGAAGTGGCAACTGACACCGTCTCGGAAGTCGAGAAGGAAAACGAGCGCCGCCGCGCCGCAGGCTTCCCGCTGCTGATCGACGTGAAGTCGGCCAGGACCTATGAACGGTGGATCGACAAATACCTGGACCCGTTCACGGTCGCCGTCAAACGCGAGGGGCTGGCGAGGGCAAAGGCGAAATTCCGCAGCGTCGAGCAGGGCCTGAAAGCCAGCTTCCCGGGGGAGTTGGTTATCTTTGATGCGTGGCAGGTTCATGCCCTGTCGCTGAACGTGTCGCGAGCGGCTTGGAACCGCATGACACCCGAGCAGCGTGCGAAGGTGAAGCGTGTTCGCCGCTGGGTCGTCGTTGCGATCGATGTCGCCACGCGCATGATCTTGGGTTTCGCCTTCTGCCCAGCTCCGAACCAGGAAGCCTCGCTTGCCTGCCTGCGCATGTGCTTTGCGGACAAGGCACCGCTCCTCAGGGAGGCGGGGCTTAGCAAATCTTCGTGGGACAACAGGGCCCCTATCCACATGGTCTCGACCGACTCGGGAAGCGAGTTCGGGAAAAGCCCTTTCGGTGGATCAAGGTTCGTCGAGGCGGTTCGGATCCTGTCCGGCTCTCTTCTGAATGCCGTGACCGGCGTAGCCGAGCTTCGTGCGCATATCGAGCGCCTGTTTCGCACCTTCGAATTGAAGTGGGCGCGGCATTTGCCGGGCTGGACGGCTGGTGCGCCCCATTTGAGAAATGATCGGAATCCTGGGCGCGAGGCTTGCCTCACCGATGATGATCTGCACCGCCTCTTCGTCACATTTGTAGCGGACTACAACGCATCGCCCCACCGCGGCCTCGGAGGAGCCACCCCGTCCGGGACATGGGCGAAGCTGTCAAAACACGAACAGTTCGATCCCTCAGCTCTGCCCGGGCCCCAAGCGCTGCGCGAAGCCTGCGGCAGTTTTCATACTGCTGGCGTTTCGCAAGCCGGCATCCAGTTCGAAGGGCTGACCTATTCGAACGAATTCATCCGCAACCAGCGCAGGGCGCCGGGCATCGACAGGATCGCTCAGCCGGGTGAAAAGCTGGAGATCGTCGTCGACCCCGTAAACCTCGGGGCAATCTCGGTCATTGCCAAGGACGAGCTGATCTCCGTTCCCTGCCTCAACGAGACCATGCGTGGCAAGTCCCTCGCCTGGTGGAAGGCAGAAAAGGCCCGGCGCAAGGCTGAAGCTGCGCTTGACGTCGTAGATCACGCCGAAGCTCGGTCGGAAGCCCGGGAGAGATGGCGCGGGGAGGCAAAAGCCATTGCGGATTCGGCAGGCATCTCCATGGACGGTCGCAGCGACGAAGAGGTGGCGCGTCTTCGCAAGGAGTTGGAGTTCGGCAAGGGCGCGCATGAAAAGCCCTTTGTTGGCCGCGACGAGTATGTCGATCCACTGCAGACCGGCTACGAGATCGGTTCCGGTGAAAGCCCCGCCCCGTCCGTGCCCTCGCCCCCATCCGGGGCCGATTCCACCGAACACGCCGATGGAGCCAATTCCCTCGATCGCTTCCGCTCTAACGGCGCGCGCCGCCACTCGAAATTCTGACCCGGAGACATTCCATGACCACCAACGAAGCTCTGAACGTGATGGAAAGAATCCGCGCAAATGCTGTCGCGACCACTGCCTTGGATACCTTTTTCTGTGAAACCGCAACCTACCGCATGATCCGCGAGCGGGTGTTCCGCGTCCTCGAGGCACGGGAAAACCGGCTGGCGCGCGGGCTCTACGAGCAGAAGGGGGCGGCCTTGATCGGCCCTGCCGGCAGCGGGAAGTCGACGATGATGGCGCGGGTGATCCGTGAATATGAGGAAGCGGCGGTTGCCACTGGCGGTCGGGAGTTCGGCCACAGGATCGTCAGTGTCATCGTGCCGGGAAAGGCAAGCGTGAAGGACACATGCTGCGCCATTCTCAAGAATATTGGTTACCCGACCAGGGGCAGCCGGACCGAAGACTACCTGATCGACTGCCTGCGGACACAGCTTCAGCATCATCATATCGCGGCTATTCACCTCGACGAGGTCCAGGACGCAGGGCGTTATGCGACCGAAGAGGCGATGTCTGCCTTCGCGAAGCGGTTCCGCAACCTGATGCAGGTCGGACCCTGGCCGGTCTCGCTTATCATGACGGCGACCTTGGAGGCGAAGAAACTTATCAATCACGATCAGACACTGTCGCGGCGACTGCGCCCCGTTGAGATCCTGGCGATGAAGCCCGCAACCGATGGCCCCGCTCTTCGAGGTGCCATGACAGAGCTCCTGAGGCGATCCGGCCTGACCGACGATGGCATGTTAAATCACGCAGAGTTCACGCCGCTCATTATGCACGCCGCAGCCTATCGGTTCGGTCTGGCCGTCGAGATCACGATCGAAGCGCTGTCGGAAGCAATGGAGATGGGACATACCCAGGTCAAACTCGATCATTTCGCCGAGGCCTATTATGTCCGCACCAACTCTGATGACGAACTCAACCCGTTCCTGTCCGAGCATTGGCGCGGGATCGACACCTCCCGCGCCATGGATCGCTTTTACCAGGACACGAATGAGGCGAAGAAGCCGCGCAAACGGAAGTAGCGAGAAATCTTCTCCCAGTTAATCCACGTTAGGGTCGCCCGTTGGGCGGCCTTTTTCTTTTTCTGCGCGCCGTGGGGTATCAGGACAGGTCGGGAAAACGATGTCGAAAGACGGCTTTTTGATGTCGGCAGGACGACATTCTGGGTGTCGCATGAAGCTTCAATATATTGATTATACACAATATTAATTTATGCCAGAACGGCCTTTGGGTGTCGAACAATACCAGTTTGCCAATACACCATAAGTTTGCACGATTTGGCGGTTTCCATGCGCACCCCATGTCAAGGGGTAATTCAAGCCGACACAAGCAGCCCTACTTCGAGGTATCCTGGCTGTTCACGCTAGGCTCCAGACCCATTGATTTCGGGCGTTTGCCGTGATTCAGGCTCCGCAAGGAGACCTGATCGATGAGCAATCTTTACTGGCTGACCGACGCCCAGATGGAGCGCCTGAAGCCTTTCTTTCCCAAGAGTCATGGCAAGCCCCGCGTCGATGACCGTCGCGTCCTCAGCGGCATAATCTTCATCAATCGCAATGGGTTGCGGTGGTGCGACGCGCCGAAGGAATACGGCCCGGCGAAGACCCTCTACAACCGTTGGAAGCGCTGGAGCGACAACGGGGTCTTCGCCCGGATCATGATCGGTCTGGCCGCTGAGAGTGCCGAGCACAAGACAATCATGATCGATGCAACGTATCTGAAGGCACACCGCACGGCATCGAGCCTTGGGGTGAAAAAGGGGGGCGCGGGCGCCAGATCGGGCGCACCAAAGGCGGCATGAACACCAAACTGCACGCCGTTGCCGATGCAACGGGGCGCCCGATCGGGTTCTTCATGTCTGCCGGTCAGGTCAGCGATTACACCGGCGCGGCAGCGCTGCTGGGCAGCCTGCCGAAGGCGGGGTGGCTGCTGGCCGACAGGGGCTATGACGCCGATTGGTTCAGAGAAGCTTTGAAAGACAAGGGGATAAAGGTCTGCATCCCGGGCCGAAAGTCGCGCAAGAAGGCGGTGAAATACGACAAGCGGCGCTAAAAACGGCGCAACCGCATCGAAATCATGTTCGGCCGCCTCAAGGACTGGCGGCGCGTCGCAACCCGATACGACCGCTGCCCGGAAACCTTCTTCTCCGCGATCATGCTCGCAGCAACCGTCATCTTCTGGTTATGATCGAGGACGAGTCCAGACCCTAAGAATGTCTTGAGTGACGACAACTCCAGGCAATGTGGGCAGCCGCGGATAACCGGATTGCGCAGGGCACGCGAGACGAAGACCTCTTCCCGGTATCGCATCCGAACGTCCCCGGCACGTTCGCCGGTCCAAGACAGCATCGTTGCGAGTTGGTCTCGCGACAGGCCCGATCGTTCGGCGAACGTAGCGATGGCCACAGCGTCCTGATCCAGAATGCGTTTGAAGCTGAACCCGAGATCCAGGGGGCGTTGTTGCGCAATTCAGGTCTGAGGCACGATTGCCCCTTTCCCCTTCAGCCTCAGGCAACGCGGACGCTCTCGGCCGTTCCGAGGGCCGAGAAGCGGTTCATCAATGCGATACGGATCTGGATTTCTGCGGTCTGGCGGTCGGGGTCCCTAGCGGCGATGCGCTCACCGAAGGCCCTGAGACACCGCATCTTCGCCTCGATCCGGCTTCGGACATGGTATCCGGTCCAGCGCTTCCAGAAGGCTCTGCCGTAGTGCCGGGTGGCGCGCAGGGTTTCGTTGCGGGCGCAGGCTGCGGGACAGTCCTCTTTCCACGCTCGCCCGTTCTTGCGGATCGGGATGATCGGAGTGGCCTTTCGGTCGATGATGGCGGTGTGACAGCGGCGGGTGTCATAGGCCCCGTCAGCGGTCACGGTGCCGATCTCTTCGCCCTCGGGGATTTGGTCGAGCAGCTCCGGCAGGATAGGACTGTCGCCATCGCTTCCGGGGGTAAACTCCACGGCCCGGATGTCAGATACAACCGTGTCCATCGCCAGATGCACCTTGCGCCATTGGCGGCGGCCCTGGGCGCCGTGCTTTCTGGCCCGCCATTCGCCATCCCCGAGGAACGTGATCCCGGTGCTGTCCACCAACAGGTTCAAGGGGCCATCGGCACGGCGATACGGGATGTGGACGACCAGTGTTTTTTGCCGTCGGCACAGCGTCGAGTAATCAGGCACCGCCCAGTCCAGACCGGCCATCTTCAATAGGCTGGCCACCATCCCGGTCGTTTGCCAGAGCGGCAGCTTGAACAAAACCTTGATGGTCAGGCAGAACCGGATCGCCGCATCAGAGAACACCACAGGACGACCGGGGCTCCCGTCAGGCGGCGCGAGCCGGGTCATGCACTTGTCGAACCAGATCAACAGCGAACCGCGCTTGCGAAGCGAGGCGGTGTAGCTGGACCAGTTCGGCCTGCGGTAGCGGGCGGGTATCGGCTTGCTCATGTGCCCGCTCTAACCGTCGGGATTCACGATGTGAATCGTCCTTGATCAAAGTCGCGCAACAACGCCACATAGCCCCGAAAAGCCATGCTTGATTGGCTCATGACCGATGGATCGCCAGACATCGGAATTGCGCGGTACAGCCGTTGCGGCGCGGCGCAGCGAATTTCCGGTATGGGCAGCGGCCGACAAGTGGATGGATTGGGCATCCCTGTCATTTGCAGCCCCGTTCCGCGCTCTGTTCTGGAATCTGGTGCGTTGCACACCGGAAACGCGCGATGAAGCGGCGATGCAGCGAGGACAGGAGCAATGGGCCGACTTGATGGAGGTCGCCGACAAGGCTCTGGCCGAGACCCTGTGGTTGTCGGGGGAAAACCTGGGGATCGGGGACATTCCGCTGGGCTGCATAGCCTGCGCCTGCTTCAACCTGCCCATCGAGCGCTTCAGCCTGCCCGCGCTGGAGGCCTGGTATGACCGCCTCGCGCAGCGCCGAACCTATCGCAAGGCTGTCATGACCGCGCTGACCTGACCGAAGGGCGCGTCCGCTCCGTCCCGCCCGGCCGCCATTTCTGGCGGTCTCGGCCAGTGTCTCCCAAAGACAAAGCTGTGCAGGCTTGTGCCGGCTTCGGATTTCTCGCCCGTCACCTAGCCCGTCACCTCGCCCGCCACGAGGCACTGATTTAATGCCGTTTTGGGCGCCATGCGATCCGCCAAATCGGGCTGGTATGCACTATGGCTTTGCACGTCTTGGCGGTTCCTATGCCCCCCGAACCGATCCGCGGAACGGCGGCGGTCACCGCCATTCGTGGTCTTCGATCTTATAGGCGCTCAGCCGGGAATAGAGGGTGGTCGGCCGGACCCCCAGCAGCTCTGCCGCGCCCCTTGCGCCCGACACCCTGCCGCCGGTCTCGCGCATGCAGGCGACGATATTGGCGCGCAGCATCTGCTTCATCTCGGCCTCGGTCCGGACCGTCTGCTGCGGCTGCGACCGGATCTCGGGCCGGGTGCTGCCGATTTCCAGGATCAGCTTGCGGCCCTTCGACACGATGGCGGCGCGTTCGATGACATTGTGCAGCTCGCGCACATTGCCGGGCCAGTCGTAATCCTTCAGCCGGCGGATCATCCCCTCGGTGATCACCGGGACCGGCCGGTTCAGCCGGCCGCAGGCGATCTGCAGCAGATGCGCGGCCAGCAGCGGCACATCCTCGATCCGGTCGCGCAACGGCACGCAGGCAATCGGGAAGACGTTGAGAAACAGCAGAAGATCCTCGCGCAAGCGCCCGGATTTCAACGCCTTTTCGGCCGAGATCGTCATCGAGGCGATGACCCGGATGTCCAGGCGCTTGGCCCGCGTATCGCCCAGCCGGGTGACCGTCGCGGTCTGCAGCGCGTGCAGCAGCCGGCCCTGGATATCGACCGGCAGCTCGACGATATCCTCAAGAAACAGCGTGCCGCCATGGGCCAGCTCCAGCTTGCCCGGCTTGTCGCGGACCGCGCCGGGATAGGCGCCGCGGATCTGGCCGAAGATCTCGGCCTCGACCGCCTCGGGGGCGACGGAATTGCATTTGAAATGGATCAGCGGACGCCGCGACCGGCTGCCCGCCTTGTGGATCGCCGAGGCGACCAGCGCCTTGCCCGAGCCGGTCTCGCCGGTGATCAGCACGGTGGCATCGGTCCGCGCCACCAGGTCGATCCGGGTCAGCAGCTGCCGGATCGCCGGCGACTCGCCGATGATATCGTGATGCGCGCGTTCCGAGCTGATCGCCTCCTGCAGATAGGCGTTCTCCTCCTCCAGCCGGTCGCGCAGGGCGGCGACCTCGGCCAGCGCCTCGTGCAGCTTGCGCTCGTTCTCCTTGCGCTCGGTGATGTCGCGGAAGATCACCACGGCGCCGGCCAGCACCTGCTGGTCGTAGATCGGGGTCGAGACATATTCGACCCGGATCGGCTTGCCGTCCTTGCGCCAGAACACCTCGTCCTCGATCCGGTGCACCTGCTCGAAGCGGAACGACCGGTAGATCGGGCAATCCTGCGAGCGGTAGATGCCGCCGTCGACATGATGGTGGTGGATCATCGAATGCATGTCGCAGCCCAGCAGATCCTCGGTGGTCCAGCCCAGCATTTCCTGCGCCGCCCGGTTCACGAAGGTCATCTTGCCCTCGGCGTTCAGCCCGTAGATCCCCTCGCCCGCCGCGTTCAGGATCAGCTGGTTCTGCCGCTCCAGCTCGGCAAAGAACCGCTCCGCCCGCTTCCATTCGGTCAGCCCGGCGCGATGCAGCTCCACCTCCTCGGCGATCTGGGTGCGGCGGCTCAGCTCGTCGAGATCCAGCAGCATGACCAGCAGATGCCCCGGCGCGCCATGGACCAGCCGGCCGCGCAGCTCGCAATTCAGCGCCCGCCCCTGGCTGTCGCGAAGGATCACGTTGCGCGTCCAGCCCTCGCCGCGATGATCGACCTCCTCGACGAAGACGATGAACTGCGCCAGCGCCGCGCCGAGCAGTTGCGACAGCCGCGGCGGCGCCAGCGGGTCGATGTCCAGCCAGTCGGCGGCGCGGCGATTGAGGCTGGCGATCCGATCATTCGACAGGTCCAGCACCAGCGCCGCCTCGGGCATGGCATGCAGCAGGGAATCGATGATCATCGGATGGTCGAGCATGCCGAAAACGCTATCGCTGCACTGCCGCATCGGAAAACGAAAAATCGTAATTCACGAGAAATCGTAAATCTCTGACCGCAAGAAATGCCAACAACCATCTGACTAATAACACTTTTATTCAAACGCCCATATTTCAGGCCCCAACTTGTGCCAGGCCCGGCCGGGCTTTCATCATGGCTGCAACGACTGGCAAAAGGGGAAGCACATGACGATCAAGAGCCTGGGAAATCCGTATTCCGCCATGAGCGATCTGCGTCACGGGGCGGAGTGCGGCTGCGACGGCTGCAAGGCGAGCGCGGCGGTCCGATCGCCGGAGGATGCCGCAATGTCGTCCGAGCAGATGCTGGAGCGCGTCGTCGAAAGCGCCGTGGTCCGGTCGGTCTTCGGCCATAACGACATCGGCCGGCGCTCCTTCATGGGGATGCTCGGCGGCGGCACCGTGGCGGCGGCGCTGGCCTCGGTCTTCCCGATGGACAAGGCCAAGGCGGCGATCCTCGACAATCTGGGCGCGCCGGAGAAGACCGACCTGAACATCGGCTTCGTTCCGATCACCTGCGCCACCCCGATCATCATGGCGCAGCCGATGGGGTTTTACGAACGCTACGGGCTGAACGCCAAGGTCATCAAGACCGCCGGCTGGGCGGTGGCGCGCGACAAGTCGCTGGCCGGCGAATATGACGCCAGCCACATGCTGACGCCGATGCCGCTGGCGATGACGCTGGGCGCGGGATCGGTGGCGACCCCCTACATCATGCCGGCGGTCGAGAACATCAACGGTCAGGCCATCGTGCTGTCGAACGAACATCTGGACAAGCGCGATCCGAAACAGTGGAAGGGCTTCACCTTCGGCGTGCCGTTCGAATATTCGATGCACAACTTCCTGCTGCGCTACTACGTCGCCGAACACGGGCTGGACCCCGATGTCGACATCCAGATCCGGGTGGTGCCGCCGCCCGAGATGGTGGCCAACCTGCGCGCC
The DNA here is from genome assembly GCA_050177915.1 of Pseudodonghicola sp. Lineage (GTDB taxonomy): Bacteria > Pseudomonadota > Alphaproteobacteria > Rhodobacterales > Rhodobacteraceae > Pseudodonghicola. The sequence goes on from JBFXGQ010000089.1 coordinate 8,925, forward strand.
GGCAACCTCGACGGCTATCTGTCGCCCGACCCGTTCAACCAGCGCGCGGTCTGGGAAAACATCGGCTTCATCCACATGCTGACCAAGGACATCTGGGAGGGTCACCCCTGCTGCGCCTTCGCCGCGCCCCTGAGCTTTGCGACCGAACTGCCCAACACCTACGGCGCGCTGCTGAAATCCATCGTGGACGCGACCGAATACGCCTCCAAGCCCGAGAACCGCAAGGAGATCTCCGAGGCGATCGCGCCGACCAATTACCTCAACCAGCCGGTGCCGGTGATCGAACAGGTGCTGACCGGCACCTATGCCGACGGTCTGGGCGAGGTGAAGAAGGTGCCCGACCGGATCGACTTCGACCCCTTCCCCTGGCACTCCATGGGGGTCTGGATCCTGACCCAGATGAAGCGCTGGGGCTATATCGAGGGCGACGTCGACTACAGACAGGTCGCCGAGCAGGTCTATCTGGCCGCCGACTGCAAGACCGTGATGAACGATCTCGGCTATACCGCGCCGGACGTCACCTACAAGACCCACACGATCATGGGCAAGACCTTCGATCCGGCCGAGCCGGAGGCCTATGTGAAGAGCTTCGCGATCGGGAAAGGCTGAGCCATGGGCAAGCTCACGCTCAACCAGCGGGCGGCGCTTCTGTCGCTGGCGCTGCTGGTGGTGGGCCTCCTGATCTGGGAGGCCGCCATCCCGGCCCAGAAGGCCGCCGCGGAACTGACCGAATACGAACGGCTGACCGGCGGCGGCGCCCCCAAGGCCGGCGTGCCGCCGCCCAGCCAGGTGCTGGCCAAGGCCTGGGAACAGCTGTCGAACCCGTTCTACGACGCCGGCCCCAACGACAAGGGCATCGGCATCCAGATCGGCTATTCGATCTACCGGGTGCTGTCGGGCTATCTGATGGCGGCGCTGGTGGCGATCCCGCTGGGCTTTCTGATCGGCATGTCGCCGGTGGCCTATCGCGCACTGAACCCCTTCATCCAGGTGCTGCGGCCGATCTCGCCGCTGGCCTGGATGCCGCTGGCGCTGTTCATCATCCAGGACAGCGAGGCCAGCGCGATCTTCGTCATCTTCATCTGTTCGATCTGGCCGATGCTGATCAACACCGCCTTCGGCGTCGCCGGTGTCCGGCAGGACTGGGTCAACGTCGCCCGCACCCATGAGCTGGGCGCGCTGCGCACCGCCTTCACCGTGATCCTGCCCGCCGCCGCCCCCACCATCATCACCGGCATGCGGATCTCCATCGGCATCGCCTGGCTGGTGATCGTCGCAGCCGAGATGCTCGTCGGCGGTACCGGCATCGGCTATTACGTCTGGAACGAGTGGAACAACCTCGACCTCACCTCGGTCATCTTCTCGATCCTCATGATCGGCGTCGTCGGCATGCTGCTGGATTCGGCCTTTGCCTACCTGCAGCGCGCCGTCGCCTATGCGGAATAAGGAGCCGGGCGCATGACAAAACCCTATCTCAGCGTCGAACGCCTGACCCAGCAGTTTCCCGATGGCAAGGGCGGCACCGTGACGGTGTTCGAGAACGCCAGCTTCGGCATCGACAAGGGCGAATTCGTCTGCATCCTCGGCCATTCCGGCTGTGGCAAGTCGACGATCATGAACATCCTCGCCGGCCTGGCCGAGCCGACCTCGGGCGTGGTCAAGATGGACGGGTTCGAGGTCTCAGGCCCCAGCCTGGACCGCGGCGTGGTGTTCCAGAACTATTCGCTGCTGCCCTGGCTTTCGGCGCTGAAGAACGTGATCTTCGGGGTGCGCGCCCGCTATCCCAAGTGGTCGCGCGCCAAGGTCGAGGCGCGGTCGCTGGAGTATCTGGCGATGGTCGGGCTGGAGGGCGATGTGGTCCACCGCAAGCCCAGCCAGCTGTCCGGCGGCATGCGCCAGCGGGTGTCCATCGCGCGCGCCTTCGCCAACCACCCCAAGCTTCTGCTGCTGGACGAACCCTTCGGCGCGCTCGACGCGCTGACAAGGGGCACCATCCAGGACGAGTTGCTGAAGATCTGGGGCGGCACCGAACAGACGGTGTTCATGATCACCCATGACATCGACGAGGCGATCCTGCTGGCCGACCGCATCCTGCTGATGACCAACGGCCCCTTCGCCCGGGTGGCGGAATCGGTCGAGATCA
>JBFXGQ010000090.1:0-11062 GCA_050177915.1 Pseudodonghicola sp.
CGCCAGGATGTCGCGCTGGATCTCCACGGTGTCGTGACCGATCCCCTCCTCAGCTGGCCTTCCTGCACCAGCAGCATCAAAAGCTCGCGCTGATGGTCGATGGCCACCCGCAGATGCGCGCGCACCACCGCCTCGAGCTGGGCGCGGGGCGCGGTTTCGCTGGCCTCGGCCTGGCGCAGGATGTTCGGCAGTTCCTGAACCGAACGCTTCAGGATCTCGCGCCAGAGCCCCTCCTTGTTGCCGAAATGGTAGTAGATGTTCGACAGGCTCACGCCGTGCACCTTGGCGATGTCGCGGATCGAGGTGCCGCTGAAACCCTTCTCCGAAAAAAAGTCGAGCGCCGTCGTCAGCAGGCTCTCACGCATGTCGGCATTGCTGGCCATCCTGGATTGTCCTTCCTCTCTTTGACGCTCGATGGGTCGAATCAATCGAACGTTCGTTCGAATCCCACCATAAGAAAATTTCCACGTCAACTGTCGTTGTTGTGTGGGGTGCGGCGGGAATTTTTTATATAATTATTTCAATGTATTGTTGGGTTCGCTTTTCCGCTGTCGCGGATGTCGCATGCGCGCGGCGAGCTGGCGTGATGGCGCCATAGGACGGGAAAACGGAGGGTGTCGTCGACGAGGATGGGCTGGTTTGCGCACGGATCCGGCGACCATGCGCGGTCGAGGCGGAACGGAGCGCGTTGCCGCGCGGCGGTGGTTCTGCCCGGGGCAGGGGGCCGGCCGGATCGCCGGCCGGTCTGGCGCGCTGCGTTGACGGGGGACCGGTCTCCGCCGCTAGGGCAGCAGTTTCTCGGGCGCGATTCCGCGCTTCTCGGCGCTCGTGTGCACCGCCTCCTGCAGCTTCGGGCTGCGGCTGAGCAGGCGGCGGAACCGGGCCTCGTCCAGCACCAGAAGCGTGGTCGGCGCGATGGCCTTGACCGCCACCCGCACCGGTCCCTTCATCAGGATCGACATCTGGCCGAACATCTCGCCACGCCCGAGCCGCCAGGTCTGCCCGGCGCGCTCCAGCTCGATGGCGCCGGAGGCGATGAAATAGACACTGCGCGCGGTGCCGTCCTTGCGCAGCACCGTTTCGCCGGGGCTGACGTAGCGGGTGCGCAGGCTTTTGGCGAGGCGGGCCAGCGTCTTGTCGTCGAAGTCGACGAACAGCGGAAACTGCCGCACCAGCTCGGTCCGCTGGACCGAGAGGTCGAGTTTCGGCCGTTCCTCGGCGGCGGCGCGCCGGCCGGCGATGTCCTGCATCAGCACGGTGTGCAGCTCCGAACCGATCAGCCCGTCGGCGCGCATCACCGCGTATTCGCGTTCCTCAAGCCGCAGCGCGGTGCGGCGGATGAAGCGCCGCTCAAGCTCCTCGGCGTAGCCGGGATATTGCAGGCGCAGCCCGTCCAGCGCGGTTTCCACCGCCTCGGTGCGGCGGCTCAGCAGCTCTTGCAGCAGGTCCGAGACGCGGCGGCCGTGGATGCGGCGGATGCGGCCGTCGATGAAGGTGTCGAGATCGCGCAGGATCAGCCGCTGGGACTGCAGCAGTTCGAACCGGTCGGCGGTGATCCGCGCCAGCGGCGCCGACAGGCCCAGGCGGTTGTGCAGCAGCACCGCCAGCCGGAAGGCGCGCCCGTAGCCGATGCTGTCCTGCGATGCCCGGCGATAGCCGCTGCGGCCGCCCGACCGGGTCGCCTCGATCAGCCGGTCGGCGTCCGACAGCAGCCGTTCGGCCAGCCGGGAGGAGATCGTGTGTTCGCGCACTCGGGCGATGATGGTGTCGCGCTCGGCCCCGGCCAGGGCCAGCAGGCCCAGCGTGATGCGGTCGCGGTCGAGGATCTCGGTGCTGTCCTCGGCCTCCTTCACCGCGCTCTCCAGCCGCTGGCCGAAGCGCTTGGCCTCGCCGCGCACGATCTCGCGGTTCAGCTCGTAGTTCTCGGTGGTTCTGGCGACATCCTCGCGCACGGTCTGCAGCGCCACCGCCACCACCTGTTTCGACAGCGCCTGGTCGATCGGCGACAGACGGTCCAGCCCGAGCCAGCGGATCATGCTGCGCAGCGTCGTCCCCTGCACGATCAGCGTGAACAGCGTGTAGCCGGTGGCGAGAATGCCGACCAGACGCTTGACCTCGACCGGGACGCGGAGGCTTTCGGTCACCGCGAGGGCAAGCGCCAGCGTCACCGCGCCGCGCAGCCCGCCCCAGAGGATCGCCACCCGATAGGGGCGTTCGACCGTCGGCGACAGGTGCAGCGCCGTCAGCAGCGGCAACAGGCCGAACAGCACCGCGGCGCGGGCGACGGTGGCGGCCAGCACCACGACGCCGATCAGGACGAAGTCGCTGAGCCGCACCTCCTCCAGCAGGCGCGGGATCAGCAGCGCGGCGAGAATGAAGATCAGCGCCCCGGCCCAATGCGCCAGCAGATCCCAGATGTCGCGCAGGTTGCTCCAGGCCTGCGGCGGCAGCCGTCCGGGCCCCGCCAGATTCAGTGTCAGCCCGGCGGCGACCACAGCGATGACGCCGGAGGCGCCGATGCTCTGTTCCGCCACGATATAGGCCAGATACGGCAGCGAGACGGAGACCGACAGCAGCGCCAGCTCATAGTGCCGGAACAGGCCCATCAGCCAGATGCCGACGCGGGCGGCAAGCCAGCCGGTGACGGCGCCGCCGATGATCAGCAGCGGAAAGCGGGTGAGCGCGTCGCGCACCGTCGGATCGGGCAGACCCAGCATGACGAAGCCCATGAAGAACCCGAACAGCGCGATGGCCGCGGCGTCGTTCAGCAGGCTCTCGCCCTCGATGATCCGGGCCAGCCGCTTGGGTGCCGACAGCGAGCGGAAGATCGCGATCACCGCCGAGGGGTCGGTGGTCGAGACGATGGCCCCCACCAGCAGGCAGGCCACCAGTGGCAGCGAGCTGGTCCAGGACAGGGCGAAGCCAACCGACAGCGTCGCCACCACCACGGCGACCACCGCCATCACCAGCACCGGCACCCAGTCGTCCAGCATCCGCCGCAGATTCATGCCGATGGTCGCCTGGAACAGCAGCGTCGGCAGGAAGACATAGAGGAAGACGTTCGACCGGATCGGCAGCCCAAGGATCGCCTCGGCGACCGGATTCAGCGCGTCGGTCAGCGGCGTCCGCAGAAAGAAAATCGCCCCGGCGCCGATCAGGATGCCGACGGTGGCAAGGATCACGCTGTAGGGCACCCGAAGCCGCGCCGCCAAAGGCTCGGCAACCCCTATGACGAGGAATAGGGAGGCGACGATGCTGGTGACGGCAATGATGTCCATAGTATTGAAATAGCGAAAAAAAGCTGCGGTTCCAGAGGCCTGTTCCGTCGGTCGGACATTTTTGGCGCCATGCGGGCGGGCAAGGTGCCCGCGGCCGGGATATCGGGCGGCCCCGGTGCCTGCGGCGCGGTTCCGACAGGCGGGGGGCGCCCCGATTGTCGTCTTCGATGTTGACAACTGACGGGGCGATCATAAAACAAAACGACTATTTATTACGCATTTTAAGGATATCTTTCATGCAGCCTGAACTTGGCGAAGAATTCACCCTGAATCCGCTTTTTGCACTTGGTACCCTCAAGCTGGGGTTCAATCCGCGCGTCGCTGCGCTGGAGGACGGGCGGCTCGTGGTTGCCTGGCAGCAGTCGAACGTGCTGGATTCGCCCGACGTCTTCGGCGACAGCGATATCTACGCCCGCATCTTCAAGGCCGACGGCACGCCGCTGACCGCTGCCATCAAGGTGAACACCGACAGCCTGGGCGCGCAGTCCGACCCGCAGGTGACGGCGCTGGCCGATGGCGGTTTCATGGTCAGCTGGACCAGCGACGTGCCCTCGACCTCCGATCGCACCGACGACGTGTTCTTCCGGAGCTTCGATGCCAGCGGCAGCCCGAAGTCGAAACAGATCCTGGCCAGCGCCGATCACGAGGTGCCGCCGGAACGGTCGTGGGACACATATTACAACTATAACGCCAACGGCGATGTGCTGGCGCTGAAGGGCGGCGGTGCCGTCGTGACGTATAACCACCGGGGCGAGGACGCGACCTATGCGCATGTCATCGGCAAGGACGGCAAGAGCCTGGGCGATCCGGTCAAGATCTTCGACACCGACGACACCGCGTCGACCATGATCCAGCTGGCGAACGGCGATGTGGTGTTCGCCCATCCCGGCTTTTCCAATATCGGCATCACCGTCCGCATCTCGGCCGCCGATCTGGTCAGCGCCCCCAAGGGGGTCAAGGGCGCCACCGAGCCGCTGGTGGTGCGCTATTTCAACGACGGCGATCACGACCAGACCCCGGGCGATTCCAGCATGGTTGTGTCCGGTGGCGATTGGCTGGCGGCGCTGCCCGGCGGCGGTTTCATCATGGGGTATTCGTTCGATCCCGACATCCGCTATGACACGCCGATCGACACCTTCCGGATCGACTGGTTCGACAATGACGGCACCTATCTGCGCAGCGCCGACGTGCCCTATCCCGGCACTGACGAGAGCGTCGAATACGACATGGGCCGCGTCATTCCGCTGAGCGGCGACCGCATTCTGGTGATCTGGCAGATTGCCGTCGACTACGGCGACTACGACCTGAAGGCGCAATTGCTCGATGCCGACGGCAAGCCGCTGGGCGAGGCGATGGTGATCACCACTAACAACGCCAACGAACAGCTGGCGGTCGAGGAGGCGGTGCTGCCCAATGGCGATGTCGCGCTGGTCTTCTACGACCAGTCGGGTGTGCCGATCGACGGCGTCATTGACGAGTTGCACGGCCGGGTTCTGCTGATCCCCGGCGCCGAGGTGCCGACCGGCGCGACCAAGGGGGCCGACCGGCTGGTCGGCACCGCCAGGGCGGATACGATCGACGGGCTCGGCGGCAACGACGTGATCCTCGGCAAGGGCGGCGCCGACGTGCTGAAGGGCGGCGCCGGCCACGACACGCTGCGTGGCGACGCCGGCAACGACCGGCTGCTGGGCGGTGCCGGCAATGACACGCTGTTCGGCGGCAGCGGCAAGGACAAGCTGTTCGGCGGCGGTGGCCGCGACCGGCTCGACGGTGGCGCCGGGGCGGACGAGCTGACCGGGAACCGGGGGGCGGACACCTTTGTCTTCGCCTCGGCCAAGCAGGCCAACGGCGACCGGATCACCGATTTCAGCCGCGCCCAGGGCGACAAGATCGACCTGAGCAAGATCGACGCCGATACCTCGGCGAAGCGCGATCAGGCTTTCGACCTGATCGGCACCGACGCCTTTTCCGGCACGGCGGGAGAGCTGCGGATCTGGAAGGCCAGGGGCGACACCCATGTCGCCGGCGACGTGAACGGCGATGGTATCGCCGACTTCCGGATCACGCTCAGCGGCAAGATCAATCTGGTCGTCGACGACTTCCTGCTCTGACCGCAAGGCGCATGGGGCGCCGGATGTACTCCGGGGCGCCCCATGCGGATTTGCGACGCGCGACGGCGGGCGTCCGAGTCGGGGCAGTGCCGGGTGCTCTTGCGTCTCCACGGCGCCTTACGCGTCCGGTCCGAATACGGGGACGGCAAATTCTGCATTTTCAATGGTATATCCCGGCGTTTTTTGGCGTGGTTCCGCTGCGGAGGAATTGCGCGGTTTCTTTGGCCGGCTTTAGGGTGATAGAAACAAAGACAGATTGATCTTCATAATTAATGGACGGCATCAGATGGCTGACAACCCTTACAGCAATCTTCCCAACGAGGCGTTCTGGCGTACCGCCGTTGCGGACAACAGCATGTTCGCTATTTCCAACCTGCACGTCCCGACGTTCAACATCCGCCCGCAGAATGCGGTGGCGACCTACGGGTCCTGCTTCGCGCAGCATTTCGGCCGGGCCCTGCAGGCGCGCGGCTACAACTGGCTGCGGACCGAGGTGGCCCCGAAAGGGTTGAGCGAGAGCAACATCAAACGGTTCAACTATGATGTGTTCTCGGCGCGGACCGGCAATATCTACACCACCTCGCTGCTGCTGCAATGGGTGAGCTGGGCGGCAGGCCAGGCCGAGGTCCCTGACGAGATCTGGGAGAAGGACGGCCGCTTCTACGATCCGTTCCGGCCGCGGATCGAACCCAATGGCTTCGCCTCGCCCGAAGAGCTGCGCGACTCGCAGCGCCACACCATCGCCTGTTTCGGCGAGAGCATTCGTCAGGCCGACGTCTTCGTCTTTACCATGGGGTTGACGGAAAGCTGGAAGAATGTGCAGGGCGGCTATGAATATCCCATGTGCCCCGGCACCGTCGCCGGCGATTTCGATCCCGATGTCCATGTGTTCGAAAATCAGTCCTATACCACCATTCTGGACAACCTGAGAAAAGCCGCCAAGCTGATGCGCGGGATGAATCCCAATCTGAAGATCATCCTCACGGTGTCGCCGGTGCCGCTGACCGCGACCATGTCCGGCCGCCACGTGCTGGTGGCGACCTCGGCGTCGAAGTCGATCCTGCGGGCGGTGGCCGACGAGGTGGAGAAGACCCGGAAGTATGTCGATTACTTCCCGTCCTACGAGATCATCGCCAGCCCGGTGTTCAAGGGCACTTTCTACGAGCCGAACCAGCGCGAGGTGAACCCGCATGGCGTCGATCTGGTGATGGACCATTTCTTCGCGGGTCTCTATGCGAAATACGGCGCGCCGAAACAGCTGCAGCGCAAGAAGGGGGCGGCGGCGGCTTCGGCCGAGGAATTGGTGTGCGAAGAGGCACTGCTGGAGGCATTCGGCTGACATGAAGATCTGCATTTTCGGCAATAGCCATGCCGCGGCCCTGAAACACGGCTGGGACCTGATCGCTGCCGACCATCCCGATGTGACCATCCACATCTATTCGATGATCGGGCAGAATCTCAGCGATCTGGAGCTTGAGGGCCGCAAGCTGGTGCAGGCGGGGCGCATCAAGACGCGTCTGCGCCGCTATCCCGAAGAGGCCGGGGAGGAGGTGGAACTCGACCTCTATGACGGTTTCATTCTGCACGGGCTCGGGTTCTTGCCCAATGTCCGGGCGATGGAGACCCCGGGGCTGTCGTCGGCGGTCTGCGAGGCGATCATCGCCGACAGTCTCGAATCGACGACGCTGTGGAAGCTGTTGTGCGACATCCGGAAGGTCAGTCAGGTGCCTGTCCGCGTCGGCCATGCCCCCCTGCGCGCGGCCGAGGAGGTGGAGACCCGGGGGGCCGCCGACGGCTATCGGATGGCGATCGAGAGGGCGCAGCAGATATGCTTCGACGGGATGCAGGCGGTCCTGATCCCGCAGCCGGAGGAGACCATCGTCAATGGCGACAAGACCGACCCGCAGTTCAACAGGGATGTCGTGCCGCTGACCAAGGACGCCGCCGAGATCGCCGGCCGGGACGAGCGGCACCACGACCGGGTGCATATGAATCCGGCCTTCGGCGCGCTGATGCTGACGCGATACCTGCGGTCGTTCTGAAAGACCGGTCGGCGGGAGCTTAGGGCGGCGCCGGGCTTTTGCCCGGCTTCGCATTGAAATCGCCGGCTTGCCCGGCTATGTGCCCCTATCAAGCAGACAGGATTCTCCGCCCATGGCCACCACCAACCCGATCCAGTTCTTTCAGCAGGTCCGTGCCGAGGTCGCCAAGGTCGTATGGCCGACGCGGCGCGAGGTGTTTCTGACCACGGTGATGGTGTTCATCATGGCGGCGCTGACCGCGACCTTCTTCGCGCTGGTCGATCTGGGTCTGCGCAGCGGGCTGCACGCGATCCTGACGCTGTTCGGCTGAGCTGGCCAGCACCCGACGGGGCGGGGAAATCCCCCTGACCCCTTGATCATTTCGCATTTGCCTAGTAGGTGAGCGCCTACCTTTGGGGTATGGCGTGCGGCGATTCGAGGCGCACGCCGCTTTTTATTCCGGGGATGGCGGACGAGCCGCCTGACAGAATTGCAGAAAATTCGGTGCGCTGCAGGCGGTTGTGCCGGACAGGACAAGGACAGCAAGGTTCATGGCGAAGCGGTGGTATTCGGTCAGCGTTCTTTCCAACTTCGAGAAGAAGATCGCGGAACAGATCAGAACCGCGGTGGCTGAGAACAGCCTTGAGAACGAGATCGACGAGGTTCTGGTGCCCACCGAAGAGGTGATCGAAGTGCGCCGGGGCAAGAAGATCAAGACCGAGCGCCGCTTCATGCCCGGCTATGTGCTGGTCCATATGGAGATGTCCGACCGCGGCTATCACCTGATCAGCTCGATCAACCGCGTCACCGGCTTCCTTGGTCCGCAGGGCCGGCCGATGCCGATGCGGGACGCCGAGGTGAACCAGATCCTGAACCGCGTCCAGGAGGGCGAGGAAACCCCGCGCACCCTGATCACCTTCGAGGTGGGCGAGCGCGTCAAGGTCAACGAGGGGCCGTTCGAGGGCTTCGACGGCATGATCGAGGAGGTGGACGAGGATCACCAGCGCCTGAAGGTGTCGGTGTCGATCTTCGGCCGCGAGACTCCGGTCGAACTGGAATTCACGCAGGTCGCCAAGCAGATCTGATGTGATGTGAGCGTGGGAGAGCACCGGCGACGCGTCGCGGGGGCTCGGACCACACAACACAGGCGGGATGGTCCCGTCTGGCAGCCTTCGGATCGCGTTCCGGGGGTGTTGGAAAAGGAGATGGCCAATGGCCAAGAAACTCATCGGGCAGCTCAAGCTGCAAGTTAAGGCCGGTCAGGCAAACCCGTCCCCGCCGGTCGGCCCGGCGCTGGGTCAGCGCGGCATCAACATCATGGAATTCTGCAAGGCGTTCAACGCCAAGACTGCGGATATGGAGCCCGGCGCGCCGTGCCCGACCGTGATCACCTACTATCAGGACAAGTCCTTCACCATGGACATCAAGACGCCGCCGGCGTCGTATTTCCTGAAGAAGGCTGCCAAGCTGAGCTCCGGCTCGAAGAAGCCCGGCCGTGACGTCGCGGGTTCGGTGAGCGTGGCGCAGGTCCGCGAGATCGCGGAAGCCAAGATGAAGGATCTGAACGCCAACGATATCGACGCGGCGATGCAGATCATCCTGGGCTCTGCCCGCTCCATGGGCATCGAGGTGAAGTAAGATGGCAAAGCTCGGTAAACGTACCCGCGCCGCGCGCGAAGCCTTCGCCGGCAAGGAAAACCTCTCGGTCGAGGATGCCGTCGCCCTGATCAAGGGTGCCGCTTCGGCCAAGTTCGATGAAACCGTCGAGATCGCGATGAACCTGGGCGTCGACCCGCGTCACGCCGATCAGATGGTGCGTGGCGTTGTCGGCCTGCCGAACGGCACCGGCAAGGATGTCCGCGTCGCCGTCTTCGCCCGTGGCCCCAAGGCTGACGAAGCCCAGGCTGCCGGTGCGGATATCGTCGGCGCCGAAGACCTGATGGAAACCATTCAGGGCGGCACCATCGAATTCGACCGCTGCATCGCCACCCCGGACATGATGCCGATCGTCGGCCGTCTGGGTAAGATCCTGGGCCCGCGCAACCTGATGCCGAACCCCAAGGTCGGCACCGTGACCATGGACGTCGCCCAGGCCGTGAAGAACGCCAAGGGCGGTGAAGTTCAGTTCAAGGTCGAAAAGGCCGGTGTGATCCACGCCGGCGTCGGCAAAGTGTCCTTTGACGAGGCCAAGCTGGTCGAGAACGTCCGCGCCTTCGTGGACGCGGTGGCTCGGGCCAAGCCGACGGGCGCCAAGGGCACCTACCTGAAGAAGATTGCGCTGAGCTCGACCATGGGTCCCGGCGTGTCGGTCGACGTGGCAAGCGCCTCGGGCGAGTGACGCGGGTCTGATGCAGGGCGAGTGGCGCGCCGCCGCGATCCTGAACGAGAGCCTCGCCGATACGCTGCGCTTCGCCGCGTGGTATCTGGCCGGGGGCGCGAGCTCGCTGCTGCTGATGTTTGACAATCCCCAGGACCCCGCCATCGGGGTCCTGGGCGACCATCCCCGGATCGACTGCGTGGCCTGCACGCCGGAGTTCTGGGCGATGCTGGGCATGGCGCCCGATGCGAATTTCCCCAAACGCCAGAATGCGGCCCTGACCTGGGCCTATCACCGCACCCCGGAGCCGTGGTTTCTGAACGTGGATGCGGACGAGTTCCTGCATGTCGAAGGCCGGTCCATCGCCGCGCTGCTGGGCAGCCAGCCGGCCGAGGTCGAGGCGGTGCGCGTGTTGACCGCCGAGGTGGTGACGCCCGTGGCCGATAAGCCGGCGCTGCAGTTCCGCCTGCCGATGGAGCGCGACGCCGCCAAGCGGGTCTATCTGTCCGACGCGCCGCTGTTCGGCCCCCGCCGCAAGGGGCTGATCGGGCATCCGCAGGGCAAGTCGGCGACCCGGACCGGGCTGGCCGACGTGCGCGCCCGGCAGCATTGGGTCGAGCAGCCCGACGGCACCCCGGTCAACGAGCTGGTGATCGGCGCGGCGCAGGGCTGTTACCTGCTGCATATGATCGGTCAGGATTTCGACGCCTGGCGGCGCAAGCTGGGCTGGCGGTCGGATTCGCGGGGGTTCACCACGCCGCTGACCAAGCGGATCGCCGCGGCGCTGGCCTCGGCGGCGCCGGAGGCGCAGTTGCGCGCGCTCTATGACGCGATGCACAAGATGGACGACGCGGCGCTGGAGCGGCTTGGGGCGGAAGGGGCGCGGCTGCAGCTGGCGCTGGATCTCGACGCGCCGCGGCGGCAGATGTTCGGGGCCGGTCCCGGCGGTTCGGCGGATTAATCCGGCGCTGCAGCGGCGCACTTGCGTTTTACCCCTTGGAAACCTGCCTGTTTCGGCCTAACTAAGCCCCTGAGATAAAGCGTGCGATTCGTCGTGCGCTTTATTTCGTTTCGTCCAAGACGGTGGGTGGCGCCTTTCGGGGTCTTAATATCCTGCCTGAGACGGGAAAGACCAGATTGGCCGGGGGCTATGCCTTCGGGCGGTTTTTGGCTCAACCCGTATTTCGGACCTGAACGCCGGGCCTGTCCCGGCAAACTTGAGCCGGGACGCGGGTAAGCGTCCCAAACTTGGAGAGAACTGTGGATAGAGCCCAGAAAGAGAAAGTGGTCGAGGAACTCGGCCAAATCTTCGAAAGCTCTGGCGTTGTGGTGGTT
>JBFXGQ010000091.1:0-11054 GCA_050177915.1 Pseudodonghicola sp.
GGCTTTACCCATAACGGCATCCTGCAGTCGATCATCATCTGTATCGGTGGCGCCTTCCTGTTCTATTTCGTTCGGATCATGTTCGGGATCGGCTTCCACTCGCCGGGGATGAACGCCATCGTCTCCTCGGTGGGCGCGCTGATCATCGTGCCGTTCCACTGGCGGAGGTAGGGATATGGGCATGGGTATCGTGGCACTGGCGATCATCGGCGCGGCGGCGGGGTTCCTGGCCACGCGGATCATGAAGATCGAGGCCGATGTGCCCACCACCATGCTGATCGGCATCGTCGGCGCGCTGCTGGGCGGGCTGGTGCTCAGGGCGCTGTTGACGATGATGGGGGCGCTGTCGGGCTTCGTCGGCGCGGTGCTGGGGGCTATGCTGGTGATCTGGATCTGGCAGACCTATTTCCGGCGGTGACGGTCACAGGATTGTGCGCAAGCCTGGTCAGAAGGCCGCTCCGAGCCAAGTTCCCGAGCGCGGAGCCAAGCCCGAAGGGCGCCGCGCAAGCGCCGGACCGTCCCCACGGTCTGGCGCTTTGTCGACGTTAGCACGCCGCTCAGGTCTCGTCCGGATTTGGCCGCCATAAAGCGCGCCGAACGGATGTTGCCGCGCCAGCCCCCGGTCCGGCGCTCGCGCGGCTTGCGCTATGGGGCGGAGGGCGGAAGAGGGGTGCCGCTCAGCCCGCCCTGGCGGATTTCTTGAACGGCTTCATCCCCTCGCGCGCCAGTTCGTCGGCGCGTTCGTTTTCCGGGTGGCCGGCATGGCCCTTGACCCATTGCCAGCTCACCTTGTGCCGGTGCTGTGCCGCATCCAGCCGCTGCCACAGCTCGGCATTTGCCACCGGCTTCTTGGCGGCATTCTTCCAGCCGTTCTTCTTCCAGCCGAAGATCCAGCCGGTGATGCCGTTCTTCACATAGGCGCTGTCGGTGACGATGGTGATGGCGCTGGGCCGGGTCAGGCTCTCCAGCGCGTTGATCGCGGCCAACAGCTCCATCCGGTTGTTGGTGGTCTCGGCCTCGCCGCCCTTGAGCGTGCGCTCCTTGACGATCTGGCTGCCCTCCATCGCGCGCAGCAGCACGCCCCAGCCGCCCGGGCCGGGATTGCCGGAACAGGCGCCGTCGGTATAGGCGAAAAGCTCAGCCATCGCAGATCACCGTGATCAGCTCGGCCATGCTGCCGTCGAGTCCCTTGCCGCTTTCGCGCCTTTCACTGGCGGGGTTGAAGCCCGCCGTGCGCAGATGATTCATGAGCGCCTCATGCGTGTAATAGGTGTAATGCCGGCCGATGCTGTCGCGCGCCTCGCCCTCGCCCAGCTTCATGCCGATGCCGAAGGTGCCGCCGGGTTTCAGCGCCTGTCGCAGTGCCGCCAGATGGCGGGGGAAATCGGCGCGCGGGGCGTGAAGCAGGCTGAAGCCGGCCCAGATCCCGTCATAGCGCGCCACGCCCGCGATGTCGTCGAAGGTGGCCTGCCAGGCGGTGACCCCGGGCGCCTGCGCCGCCAGCGCCACCATCTCGGCCGAGGCGTCGGTGGCATCCGGCCTGAGCCCGGCTTCGGCCATCCGCGCCGCCGCGGTGCCCGGGCCGCAGCCCAGATCCAGCACCCGGCCCCCGGCGGGGCAGGCGGCGATGAAGGCCGCCAGTTGCGGGTCGCGGCGGATATATACCGCGTTGCGGGCTGCGTAATCGGCCGCGCGCCGGTCATAGACCGCGATGGTCTGCGGATCGCTCACAGCCACACCGTGATGGCGAGGCTGGCGATCATGATCGCCGCCATCGGCAGCCGCAGCCGCAGCCACCAGGCCGGCGCCAGCCGCCAGTAGGTGAAGGCGAGGTCCAGCAGCAGCAGGCCGGCAAAGCCGAAGATCAGGTTCAGCGAGGCCGACACCGGCCCGCCACCGGTCATCGCAAAGGCCCAGGCGGCCGGGATCGCCGCCAGCACATAGGCCGCGGCGCCCGCCGCGCCGCCGCCGCGGGTGGCAAGGCCCCAGAGCGCGCCGGAGAGGAAGCCGAGCATCACCGAGCCGAAGGAGAGCTGCACATAGGGCGCGACGAAGCGCGGGCCCAGATGGCTGGCGCCCCAGGCGGCGAGATCGGCGCTCAGCCCGGTGGCGGCGCCCCAGAGGAAGGGGAGCAGGGCGATCAGCCCCAGCAGCCGGGGGATCGGGGGGACGCCGCGCAGCATCAGATCCGCTCCAGCGCCAGCCGGCCGGCCAGCGCCGCGAAGAGGGCGGCGAAGGAACGGTTGAGCCAGCGTATCACCCGCTCGGACCCCAACACCAGCGCGCGCGCCTGCGCGGCGCAGATGCCGTAGAGCGCGAAGACGGCAAGCGTCATCGCCATGAACACACCGCCGAGGCCGGCCATCTCGACCGTGGCGGTGGACGGATCGCCCGACAGGAAGGGCGGCAGCAACGCCAGGAAAAACACCGACAACTTGGGGTTCAGCACGTTGATCAGCGCACCGCGCCGGGCGATGCGCCAGCCGGGCTCGCCGCTGCGCTGCGCCGCGACGCTGAGCGCGCCGCCGGATCTCAGCGACTGCCAGGCGAGGTAGAGCAGATAGGCGACGCCGGCGAATTTCACCGCGTTGAAGAGGACTGCGGAGGCATGCAGGATCGCCGCCAGTCCCAGCGTGGCGGCGGCGAGGTGCGGCACGATGCCGAAGGTGCAGCCGAGCGCGGCCCAGAGCGCGGCGCGCCGCCCCTGTCCCAGACCCAGGGCCAGCGTATAGAGCACCCCGGTCCCGGGCGCGATCACCACGACGAAGGCGGTCAGCAGGAAGTGCAGCGACATCAGGCGGGTTCCCTCAGCACGCGGGGGACCTTGAACTCGACATTCTCGACGGCGGTCTCGACGGTTTCCACCGTCACCGCGTAGCGGGCGCGGAAGGCGTCGATCACCTCGTTGACCAGCACCTCGGGCGCCGAGGCGCCGGCGGTGATGCCGATGCTGGAAATCCCGTCGAGCGCCCGCCAGTCGATGTTCTCCGCCCGCTGCACCAGCTGCGAATAGCCGCAGCCGGCCTTGGCCCCGACCTCGACCAGACGGCGGGAATTCGACGAATTCGGTGCGCCCACCACCAGCATGGCGTCGCAGCGTTCGGCCATCGCCTTCACCGCCTCCTGCCGGTTGGTGGTGGCGTAGCAGATGTCTTCCTTGTGCGGCCCGACGATGGCGGGGAACCGGGCGCGCAGCGCGGCGACGATATCGGCAGTGTCATCGACGCTGAGCGTGGTCTGGGTGACATAGGCCAGCCGCTCCGGGTCGCGCACCTCGACATGGGCCACATCCTCAGGCCGCTCGACCAGCAGGACCTCGCCTTCGGGCAATTGGCCCATGGTGCCGATGGTCTCCGGGTGGCCGGCATGGCCGATCATGATCATCTGCAAACCGGTGTCGAAATGCCGCTGCGCCTCGATATGCACCTTGGAGACCAGCGGGCAGGTGGCGTCGACATAAACCATATGGCGCCGCGCCGCCTCGGCCGGGATGGATTTCGGAACGCCATGGGCCGAGAAGATCACCGGCCGGTCCTCGGGGCAATCCTCCAGCTCCTCGACAAAGACGGCGCCCTTGTCGCGCAGCCCGTCGACCACGAATTTGTTGTGCACGATCTCGTGGCGCACGTAGACCGGCGCGCCCCATTTCTCCAGCGCCATCTCGACGATCTTGATGGCGCGGTCGACGCCGGCGCAGAAGCCGCGCGGCGCGGCGAGATAGAGGGTGAGGGGCGGTTTGCTCATGTCGCGGTCTCCTTGCCGGGGAGAGGTAGAGCTTTGCGGCGTGATGGTCCAGCCCGGGCGCCGGGGCGCGCGGATCCTGGCGGCTCACGCAGGCGTGACTGGACCTTCCCGTGCGGGAGGGCGGCAGGAGGGGCGGCCGCAGGAGTGGGAGGATCGGGGATGAGGATACTGTTTGCCGGGCTCGGTGCCCTGGCCCTGCTGGCCGGTGGCGCGATCTGGTGGCAGGCGCGGGCCGAGGCGCCGGGGTTGCTGCCCTATCGCGATGCCGCGGCCATCGCCCGCGGGCGCGAGGTTTACGCGGGTCATTGCGCCGCCTGCCATGGCGCGGCGCTGGAGGGGCAGCCGAACTGGCGCGAGCGCGATGCCGAGGGCTATCTTCCTGCCCCGCCGCATGACGAGACAGGCCACACCTGGCACCATCCGGACGAACAATTGCTGGCGCTGACCTGGTACGGCACGGCGCGGCTGGTCGGCGGGAATTACGCAAGCCGCATGCCGGGCTTCGGCGGCACCCTGTCGGAACAGGATGTTCTCGCCGTTCTGGCCTATATCAAAAGCACCTGGCCCGCCCGGATCATCGGGCGGCACAATGAGATCAATGCCGCAGCGGCAGAACAGTGAAGCCCCCGCGCACCGGCCCCAACCGGTGCGCGGCAGCCGTTACTGATTGCCGGCGTAGGCGACGCTGCGCGTCTCGCTCTGCGTGTCGCGCGGCGGCCGGCCGATCACGTCGCGCAGCTCTTCCAGCTCGATGAAATTGTCGGCCTGGCGGCGCAGTTCGTCCGAGATCATCGGCGGCTGGCTGCGGATGGTCGATACCACCGAAACGCGCACGCCCTGGCGTTGCAGGCTGGCCACCAGCGGGCGGAAGTCGCCGTCGCCGGAGAACAGCACGATATGATCGACCCGCGGCGCCAGTTCCATGGCGTCGACGGTCAGTTCGATGTCCATGTTGCCCTTGACCTTACGCCGCCCCATGCTGTCGGTGTATTCCTTGGCGGGCTTGGTCACCATGGTGAAGCCATTGTAATGCAGCCAGTCCACCAGCGGGCGGATCGGCGAATACTCATCGTTCTCAAGCAGGGCTGTATAGTAAAAGGCCCGCAACAGCTTGCCGCGCCGCATGAATTCTTGGCGCAGCAATTTGTAGTCGATGTCGAATCCAAGCGCTTTGGCCGCCGCATACAGATTCGATCCATCGATGAACAGCGCGAGCCGTTCGTCTTTGTAAAACATAAAAATGTCCTTCCGGTGTGACCATTTCGCCGTGGCGTTCCGTGAGTGAGTGATTAAATCTGGCAAAATGGTGTTACCAAAATAGGAGAAATCGGGTGTACCGCAAGGCCCGTGACGATATGAAGGCCAATCGAAAGTGACCGAAAGCCGGTCAGAAGCGCTGATTGCGCTGGGCGCGAACCTGCCTTCCGGGGCCGGGGTGCCCGCCGAGACTCTGGTTGCGGCCATCGTCGCGATGCCGGCCGAAGGTCTGGAGATTCGCGCGGTCAGCCGATTCTTCGCCACCCCCTGCTTTCCGGCGGGGGCCGGGCCGGACTATGTAAACGCCGCGGTAACCATCCGCACGGCGCTGCGGGCGGACCAGATTCTGGCCGCGCTGCACCGGATCGAGCAGCGGTTCGGACGGCAGCGGCAGGAGCGCTGGGGCATGCGCACGCTGGATCTGGATCTGCTGGCGGTGGGTGGGCTGGTGGCGCCGGACTGCGACATTCAGTCGCGCTGGCGCAACCTCGCCCCGGAGCGCCAGCGCAGCCTGGCGCCGGAACAGCTGATTCTGCCGCATCCGCGGCTGCAGGACAGGGGATTCGTCCTGATGCCGCTGGCCGATATCGCGCCGCATTGGGTGCACCCGCTGCTGGGCCGGCCGGTCTCGGCGCTGCTGGCGGCGCTCCCCGCGGCGGAACTGGCCGAGATCCGCCCGATCTGAACCGTGATTTGCCCTATATCGGCTTGTCAAGGGCGGGATTCGGGCTTACAACGCTGCGCTCCGGACCCAGAATTGTATTGGAGATCTCCCGATGGCCCGCGTGACGGTTGAAGACTGCGTTGACAAGGTTCCGAACCGCTTCGAGCTGGTGATGCTGGCGGCCCATCGCGCGCGTGAGATTTCCTCCGGTGCCTCGATCACCGTGGACCGCGACAACGACAAGAACCCGGTCGTTGCCCTGCGCGAGATCGCCGAAGAGACCCAGAGCGCCGACGAGCTGCGCGAACGCCTGATCGAGTCGAACCAGACCCAGATCGAGGTGGACGAGCCGGAAGAGGACAGCATGGCGCTGCTGATGGGGGCCGAGGCCGACAAGCCGGCCGAGGACGACCTGACCGAGGAAATGCTGCTGCGCAAGCTGATGGAGGCCCAGGGGCAGGGCTGAGTGCGATGGGGATGCGGACGAGATGATATCGGCCGAAGACCTGATTGCGCTGGTCCGCAATTACAACCCTAAGACCAATGCCGCCCGCATCACTGCCGCCTATGACTATGGGCGGCAGATGCACGAGGGGCAGTTGCGTCGCTCGGGCGAGCCCTATTTCAGCCATCCGGTGGCGGTGGCCGCGATCCTGACCGAACAGCGGCTGGACGACGCGACGATCATCACCGCCCTGCTGCACGACACCATCGAGGATACCAAGGCCAGCTATGCCGAGGTCGCGGCGCGCTTCGGCGACGAGGTGGCCGGGCTGGTTGATGGCGTTACCAAGCTGACCAACCTGCAGCTCTCCAGTCGCGAGACCAAGCAGGCCGAGAACTTCCGCAAGCTGTTCATGGCGATGTCCAAGGACCTGCGGGTGATTCTGGTCAAGCTCGCCGACCGCCTGCACAACATGCGCACCATCAAGGCGATGAAGCCCGAGAAGCAGGTGCAGAAGGCGCGCGAGACGATGGATATCTTCGCGCCGCTGGCGGGCCGCATGGGCATGCAGTGGATGCGCGAGGAACTGGAGGATCTGGCGTTCCGCGTGCTGAACCCCGAAGGCCGCCAGTCGATCATCCGCCGTTTCATCATGCTGCAGCGCGAGACCGGCGACGTGATCCACCGGATCACCGGCGACATGCGTTTCGAGCTGGAAAAGGCCGGGGTCGAGGCCGAGGTGTTCGGTCGCGCCAAGAAGCCCTATTCGATCTGGCGCAAGATGCAGGAAAAGAACCAGGGGTTCTCGCGCCTGTCGGACATCTACGGGTTCCGCATCATCACCCTGTCCGAGGAGGACAGCTATCGCGCGCTGGGGGTGATCCACCAGCGCTGGCGGGCGGTGCCGGGCCGGTTCAAGGACTACATCAGCCAGCCGAAATCGAACGGCTACCGGTCGATCCACACCACGGTGTCGGGCCGCGACGGCAAGCGGGTCGAGGTGCAGATCCGCACCCGCCAGATGCATGACGTGGCCGAAACCGGGGTGGCGGCGCATTGGTCCTATCGCGACGGGGTGCGCTCCGAGAACCCCTTTGCGGTCGATCCCGCGCGCTGGATCACCTCGCTCACCGAACAGTTCGACGCCGAGGAGGATCACGAGGATTTCCTCGAGGCGGTCAAGCTGGAGATGTATTCCGACCAGGTGTTCTGCTTCACGCCGAAGGGCGATGTGGTGAAACTGCCGCGCGGCGCGACGCCGATCGACTATGCCTATGCGATCCATACCCGCATCGGTCATGCCTGCGTCGGTGCCAAGGTCGACGGCATCCGGGTGCCGCTGTGGACCCGGCTGAAGAACGGCCAGTCGGTCGAGATCATCACCGCCGAAGGCCAGATGCCGCAGGTCAGCTGGCTGGAGATCGCCACCACCGGCAAGGCGCGCACCGCAATCCGCCGCGCCCTGCGCGAGCTGGACCGCGGCCGGTTCATCAAGCTGGGGCAGGAGCTGGCGCGCTCGGCCTTCGATCATGTCGGCCGCAAGGCCACCGACAAGGCGCTGGAGACCGCGGCGCGGCACCTGCGGCTGAAGGACCGCGACGAGCTGCTGGCGCGACTGGGCAGTGCGGAGCTGACCGCGCATGACGTGGTGCAGGCGGTCTATCCCGAGCTGATCCGCGACGAGGGCGACCAGGTGTCGCCGCGCCGGGCGGTGATCGGTCTGCAGCCGGGCCAGAGCTTCGAACGCGCGCCCTGCTGCCAGCCGCTGCCGGGCGAACGGATCGTCGGCATCACCTATCGCGGCAAGGGCGTGGTGGTGCATACTATCGACTGCAACCGGCTGAGCGAATTCGAGGATCAGCCGGAACGCTGGGTCGACCTGCACTGGCACTCGGGCACCCATCCGGCGGTCTACGGGGTGACTCTGGACCTGACCATCGGCAACGATGCCGGGGTGCTGGGACGCATTTGCACATTGATCGGCGAGAAGAAGGCCAATATCAGCAATCTGGTATTCGTGGACCGCAAGCCGGATTTCTATCGCCTGCTGGTAGACGTCGAGCTGCGCGATGTGGAACAGTTGCACTCGCTGATGCTGATGCTGGAGGCCGAGAGCGACGTCGCCGCGCTGGAGCGCTATCGGGAGAAACCGCCGGCTCGCGCCGCCGCGAGCTGAGCCAGGGCCGGAACGAAGGGGACGACGCCGTTGGTTTTCAAACGCCGGGACCGCCGTTCGCCTTTGCAGATCGCGATCGAGTTCGTCTATCCGCGCGGTGGCTGGGGGCGGGCGTTTCTCTATGTTAAACACCGCGTGCGCCGGCTGCCCGATACGCCTGAGCGGATCGCACGCGGCGTCGGCGCCGGCGTCTTCACCACCTTCACGCCGTTCTACGGCCTGCATTTCGTGGTCGCCTTCCTGATCGCGCGGGCGATCCGGGGCAATATCCTCGCCGCGCTCAGCGGCACCTTCTTCGGCAATCCGCTGACCTATGTGCCGATCGGGATCGTGTCGCTGAAGACCGGGTATTTCCTGCTGGGCACCGCCTTTGTCGAGAACCGCCACCGGTCGTTCTTCGGCAAGTTCGCCGATGCCAGCCGCGACCTGAAGGACAATGTCTTCGCGCTTTTCACCGATGCCCATCCCAATTGGG
Source organism: Pseudodonghicola sp. (assembly GCA_050177915.1). Classification (GTDB taxonomy): domain Bacteria; phylum Pseudomonadota; class Alphaproteobacteria; order Rhodobacterales; family Rhodobacteraceae; genus Pseudodonghicola. The sequence goes on from JBFXGQ010000091.1 coordinate 8,762, forward strand.
AGGGGCTGCGGGTGTTCTATCACGAGATCTTCTTTCCCTACATGATCGGCGGGCTGATCCCCGGCATCGTCGCCGGCGTCGTCGCCTATTACCTGAGCGTGCCGCTGATCCGCGCCTATCAGCACCGGCGCAAGGCCCGCATCAAGGCCAAGTTCGAGGCGATCAAGAAAAAGGCGCGGGCAGAGGCTGACCTTGGCCAAAAGGCGGATTAGTGTCGGCGCGAAACTTGTGACAAGGACTCAGGGAATGACCGATCATCCTTTGCGGCTGGGCGTCAACATCGACCATGTGGCAACCGTCCGGAACGCCCGCGGCGGCGCCTATCCCGATCCGCTGCGCGCCGCGAAGCTGGCCGAGGCCGCCGGTGCCGATGGCATCACCGCGCATCTGCGCGAGGATCGCCGCCACATCTCCGACGCCGATATCGAGGGGCTGGTCGAGGTACTGAGCGTGCCGCTGAACTTCGAGATGGCGGCGACCGAGGAGATGCAGGCGATCGCGCTGCGCCACCGGCCGCATGCGGTCTGCATCGTGCCCGAGAAGCGCGAGGAACGCACCACCGAAGGCGGTCTGGAGGTCGCGCGCGAGGAGAACCGGCTGGCCCATTTCATCGCGCCGCTGCGCGATGTCGGCTGCCGGGTGTCGCTGTTCATCGGTGCCGACCGGCCGCAGATCGAGGCCGCCGCGCGGATCGGCGCCGCGGTGATCGAACTGCACACCGGCGCCTATTGCGATTTCCACGCCGAGGGGCGGTTCGAGGAGCGCGACGCCGAGCTGGAGCGGCTGCGCGAGATGGCGAGGCTGGGCCACGAACTGGGGCTTGAGGTGCACGCCGGCCACGGGCTGACCTACGACACGGTGCAGCCGATCGCCGCGCTGCCCGAGGTGCGCGAGCTCAACATCGGCCATTTCCTGATCGGCGAGGCGATCTTCCGCGGCCTCGACCCGGCGATCCGCGAGATGCGCCGGCTGATGGACGCGGCGCGGCAGGGACGCGCGTCGTGACCGGCGCCCCGCTCGGCCTGATCCTGCTGGGCTGGATCGTCGCCACCGGCAGCCCGGGGCCGGCGACGCTGGCGATTTCCGGCACCGCGATGCAGCACGGCCGTCGCGCCGGGCTGTCCATCGCTGCCGGCGTGGTCTGCGGTTCGGCCAGCTGGGGCATCGCCGCCGGGCTGGGGCTGAGTGCGATGATGCTGGCCAATGCCTGGGTGTTCGAGGTGATGCGCTATGCCGGCGCCGCCTATCTGCTGTTCCTGGCGTTCAAATCCCTGAAGAACGCGATGCGACCGAAACCCGCCGCGGCGCCTGCCGCCGCCGGTCACCGGATGTTCCTGAAGGGGTTTCTGATCCACCTGACCAACCCCAAGGCGGTGCTGTCCTGGGGTGCGATCTATGTGATCGCGCTGCCGGCGGATGCGGGCAACGCCCAGATCTGGACGCTGTTCGGCTGCCTGATCGCCACCAGTGTCACGGTGCTCTCCAGCTACGGGCTGCTGTTCTCGATGCCGGGCATCGCCCGCGGTTACGGCCGGCTGCGGCGCTGGTTCGACGCCGCCTTCGGTCTGCTGTCCGGCGCGGCCAGTGTCGAGATCCTCACCGCTCGGCTGCGGGTGTGACATGATCCTGGGCATCGGCACCGACATGGCGAATATCGAGCGGATCGCCGCCACGCTGGAGCGGTTCGGCGACCGCTTCCGCAATCGCGTCTTCACCGAGGTGGAGCAGCGCAAGGCCGAGCGCCGCCGCGACAGCCCGGGCACCTATGCCAAGCGCTGGGCGGCGAAGGAGGCCTGTTCCAAGGCGCTGGGTACCGGGCTGCGCATGGGCATCGCCTGGCGCGACATGGCGGTCAGCAACATCCACACCGGCCAGCCGGTGATGGAGGTCACCGGCTGGGCCGCCAAACGGCTCGAGGCGATGACGCCGCCGGGGCACGAGGCGATCATTCACGTCACCCTGACCGACGACCACCCCTGGGCGCAGGCCTTTGTGGTGATCGAGGCGCGGCCAATCGTCGGGGCGGCCGCCGCGCCGGGGGGCTCGGCTTGACTTACCCCCCGCAGCCCCGCATGTACCCCGGCAAGACCCACCCGGAACGGAGAGCCTGATGGCCAGCACTGGAAAAACCGGACACGCCCTTTGGGAAACGGTCAAGACCATCGTCTACGCGCTGCTGATCGCCGGCGTGTTCCGCACCCTGCTGTTTCAGCCGTTCTGGATCCCGTCCGGGTCGATGAAGGAAACCCTGCTGATCGGGGATTTCCTGTTCGTCAACAAGATGGCCTATGGC